>NZ_JBQKJR010000046.1:0-25502 GCF_052117165.1 Agathobaculum sp. LCP25S3_E8 | reverse complement strand
TACATGAACATGAAGCATCTGGAGGCGACCGTTGAGGATGCCTCCATTGCTGGCTGACTTCATTCATAACAGAGTCTGCGAACTAAAGTGCGAAAAATTCTTGACACGACCTACATCTTTTTTGTTTAACAGAAGATTAAGTTCATTTAGTCGAACAACCTTGATCTGGTATTCATCCTCCTGCGGCCACGGCTTGTCTAGATATTCCTTTGCGCTGACCAGATGATTTTGCAGCCGCGCAGTACATACAATATACTTTTCTCGGTTAACCGCATCCAATAAAAAGAATTTATTCGTTACATTCAGAGGCAGCATCTTCCAGCAACTGAATTACCGTCCTCTGTCCGGTATGCTTCTCGCAAATCCAGCCCTGCACGGTTTGTAGCAGGGCTTTTACTTCGTTTGGATCGAGCTGTGTGATGTTCGCCAGCAAGAGGTATTCATCTATAGTGGTGACTTCGATTTCCAGCGGCTGCTTACCGTCGATGTATTCCTCCTGCACCCGCTTTGTATCTATGATAATACTCTGTGGTCGCCAGAGATCATTCCCTTGTGGTGGAGAGACTAGCTTGTCCGTCAAGCCCATCAGGTAGCTCACGGATACGCCAAAGTAGTTTGCAAGTTTATCCCATGTCCCCTCGTCGCGCGGGGAGCGGGTGCCGTTCTCATAGCTGGACAGCATGCTCTGTGAAAGACCTACTTCATCCGCGACTTTTTTCACTGAATCGCCCTTCTTTTGTCGGAGTTCCTTAATCCTGTTCATTTGGCATTCCTCCTTGCCGCTATTATATAACAGAATGTTTACAAAGTCAACTCTTATTGATATTGATATTCCCGCTTTGAGATATTACAATATAAATAGGGAATGAGGATGGCGTTTGGAAAACAAGACCGGAAGGACAGCGGTCAGGCTGCGCGGCGGCGTGCAGCGCGGAAGCCGCAGGCGCAGGCCTGCACCGCCGGGGTGGGCGCGGCGAAGCCGCGGCCGTCCCCCGAATTAGGCCCCCTGCTTCTAACAGGGGGGCATAAAAAACAACAATCAGGCTCTTATAACAAGGCAAAAACCCTGATGGTGTCTGGGGTTGTGGTATTTTGCACGGGCTGTAATATTTGGGGACAGATATCAAGTTGCACATTCAAAAACCCAATTACTGATGGGAGGGATTGTATGGGACAAACTTGGATGGAAGACTTCAAAGCACAGCAGACGGCTCTGGGGGTGACACAGGGGCAGCTTGCGGATATGGCAGGGTTTTCCCGCGGCTACCTCAACCGCCTGCTCAACGGAAGTCAGGAATTGCCCGAACGATATAAGGCGCGGCTCGCTGCTGCATTGGAGAAGCTGCAGCCGGGCGCTATTACAGTGAAAATCGACTATGTACGCATCCGCTTCCCTACGCTGAATGTCCAAGATGTGGTCGAAAACGTCCTGTGGCTCAGGATGCGGCATCTGGGGCAGCAACCGCGCGGCTTCTATGGATATACTACCATGTTCTATATTGGGGACATAGTTGTTATGATATCGCCGTATGAGGGACGCGGCACACTGTTAGAACTCAAAGGCAAAGGTTGTACCCAATTCAGCGCCTATCTGAACGGACAGGGTCGCAACTGGAATGCATTCTTCCAGCATTGCCTTGATGCAAAGGGCGTATTCAAGCGGTTGGATATCGCTATAGACGACAGCGCGGGCTTTCTGGATATCTCAAAGCTAGCAGAAAAATGTGACCACGGCGAATGCGTTACACGGTTCCGTCGTTATGAGGTGTATCAATCGGGTAGGGATGCCTATCTTGAGGAACAACGGCTGGAACAAGAGCGATGGGAGGCATGCCTCGAATTGATGCAGGACACAGGCTTTGGGGACGATCCCCTACTTTTGAAGTCCGTCGAGCCTCTTTTGCAAGAGGAGGTAAAACCCACCGCACGGAAATGCCGATCAGGGCATACGCTTTATATCGGCTCTATGCGGTCCGAAGCGTATTTTTGCATCTACGAAAAAGACTACGAGCAGTTTGTCCGACACGGTATCCCGCTCAACGAGGCAGAAGCCAAGAACCGCTTTGAGATACGGCTGAAAAACGAAAGGGCATATCTCGCGGCAAAGGATTTTATTGCTGGCGGCAACCTGATTCAGACGGCATTTTCTATTATCAACCACTATGTGCGCTTTGTGGACAAGGATGGAACCAAGCCACGTACACGCTGGCCAACGGATCGGGATTGGGCACACTTTATCGAGACGCATCGGGGCAGGCTGAAGCTGACAAAGGGGACGCAACCGTTTGACTGGTTGCGTATACTGGACTGGCTATCCAAGCAGGCTGCACCAACCGTCAAGATGCTGATGGAACTCGACCGGATACAAGGGACACACGTTGTTGAAGAAATGATCGGCAACGCCGTATTGACGGAACGGCATGAACAAATCATGCAGGAAATACTTGCACAAATGGAAACGCAGCGGCGATCCGCACCCAAATTATGAACCTTGGAAAGAAGGGATATCGGAATGGTGGAACAGGCCAAAGGAGCGGTATAGCTGCGGACGTTTGAAAAATGTCTGCACCTGTACCGCTGTTTTTATTTTGAAAATGGGAAAACAACATCGTAGGAGGTATTGCATGGCAGAAATCTTTATCCCGGTCTATGAACAGTACACACTGACAATCAAAGAAGCAGCCTGCTATTTCCGCATCGGGGAAAACAAGCTGCGGCGGCTGGCTGAGGAAAACCCGGATGCGCCGTGGTTGATTATGAACGGTAACCGCATCCAAATTAAGCGCAAGATGTTTGAACAGATGATAGACAAATTGGATGTCATCTGACAGGGATTGCCTTGATACGCTATTGGATATGCTACATCAAATATAAGAAGAAGGGCTGCGTTTTTACTATCCCTGTGGTATAATCAATGTGTCGTATCAAGGCTCTTTCCCTAACAGACGGAAAGGAGCGGATACCATGTCGGAAAAACGGCGCGATTCGAAAGGCCGCATTTTGAGGACTGGGGAGAGCCAGAGAAAAGACGGAAGATACCTTTACAAATATGTGGACGCAAACGGGAAACCCCAATCCGTGTATTCATGGAAGCTGGTTGCAACGGACAAAGTGCCTGCCGGCAAACGGGATTGCATTGCCCTGCGCGACAAAGAGCAGGGGATACACAAAGACCTTGCAGACGGTATCAGCACATCGGACAGCAGGCTATCGGTAAGTGAATTGTACGCGAGGTATACCACCCTACGCGGCAATGTCAAACGAAGCACAGAGGCAGGCAGAAGGTACACTGCAAAGTTGATTGCGCAAGACATGATCGGCGCAAAGGCGATTGGCAGTGTAAAGCCGTCCGACGCACAGGAATGGGCGCTGCGGATGCAGGATAACGGATACACCTATCGTGTGATCAACAATACCCGGCGTTCGCTGAAAGCCGCGTTCCAAATGGCGGTATCGGACGGATGGCTGCGGAAGAACCCGTTCGACTTTGCACTAAACACTGTAATGAAGAACGAGGTAAACGTACGGACGGCATTGACCGAAGAACAGGAACAGGCGCTGACCGGTTTTATCAAGCAAGACAAGCCGTATAGGCGGTATTATGATGAAATCATGATCCTGTTAAAAACCGGGCTGCGTATTTCCGAGTTCTGCGGGCTGACGGTAAACGATATTGACTTTGAGGATGGTGTTGTGAACATCGACCACCAGCTCCTTTGGGAAAAGGGGCGGGGCGGCGGATATTATATTGACACCCCGAAAAGCAAAAGCAGTATCCGCAAAGTCCCCATGAGCGCAGAAGCCTGTAAAGCCTTTGAACGTGTGATAGCAAGGCGCGGTGAACCGGAACCGTTCATGGTGGATGGGTACAGCGGGTTCCTGTTTGTAAATGAATTCGGTGAACCATATCCTGCACACCACTATCAGGAAGTGTTGCACCGTATTGTGCAGAAATACAACAAAGGGCATGATGACAAACTACCCAATATTACGCCACATGTGTTGCGGCATACGTTCTGCACCCGGCTCGCCAATAAAAATATGAACCCGAAGAGTTTACAGTATATCATGGGGCATTCGGATATCAATATCACGCTCAACCTGTACGCCCATGCGTCGATTGACAACGTAAAGGCCGAAGTGGTAAATTTGATCGCCTGACTGCTACTGATGTACTGTGTACCACGACTTGTACTACTTTTCGCGGCGAAGTTATAAAATGCAGGGCGAAGAAATGTAAAGTATCTTCTGTGAAAAGTTTTATAAATCATTGATAGCATTGCACTTTGCGGGCATTTAACAGCTTATATGAAGTTTGTGAAACAAAATGATTTGTTTTATGAAAAGAACCGCCTTTGGGCGGTTCTTTTCTTGTTTTATTGCGTCTTGCGGCGCGGGAGAGGACGGAGCAAAAAAAGGATGCCATGCGGCATCCTTTTTATGCACAGGGCTGTGGATGATTTTGTGATATCAGGCAGTGGTCTGCGCACGGCTGGAAAACACAAGACCAAGCAGCAAGCCGATGAGCGCGGGCAGTACCCAGCCGAAGCCTGTCTGCGTCAGCGGCAAAGAGGCGACCGCATTTGTCCAGAGCGGGATAGACAGACCGCTTTGTGCCAGCGCTTCGGTCACGCTCTGTACGCAGGTCAGTCCGACGGTCAGCGGATAGACCAGACGGAACATCGCCAGCTGCGGCACAAAGGACAGCGCAATCAGCACGATAGCCGCCGGATAGATTGCGTTCAGCACGGGCGTGGACAGGCGAATGATGCCCGCAAGCCCGATATTGGAGACGACCATGCTGGCCACAGAGAAAAATGCCGCAAATGCGCGGTAGGACACGCGCGGGAACAAGCCGTGGAAGTAATCGCTGACACAGGAAATCAGACCGATGCAGGTATTCAGGCATGCAATGAGAAAGATTGCCGCAAGCAGCACACGTCCGGGCGTGCCAAACAGCGCATAAGCGAGGAAGGAAAGGGTATCGGCGCCGGATTCGCCGAGCGGGAAGGCCGCGCCTGCCAGTGCGCCCGCGTGCGTAAGCATCGCGTAAATCATGAGCAGCAGCGCACCCGCAATCCAGCCCGCGCGGATGGTGCCGCGCACGACCTGTCCGTCCTCCTCGATGCCCTTGGCGCGAATGTTGAGCGCAATGACCGCACCGAAGTTGAGCGCTGCGATGGTGTCCATCGTCTGATAGCCGCCGAGAAAGCCCGCCGCAACCGGCAGCGAAGCATAGTTCGGCTGCACCGAGCCGTAGTGCGCCGCGACCGGCGCAATCAGGCAGCCCGCAAACAGCATGACAATCAATACAATCAGCGTCGGGCACAAAATCTTGCCTAAACGGTCGGTCAGCTTGTCCGGCCGCAGTGCGACAAGGAACGCGACCGCGAAGAACACCACCGAATACACGGCCTGCTTTGCCGTGCCGCCGCCGATGATGGGCGCGAACATCTCGAACGAGGTGCTGGCCGTGCGCGGAATGGCAAGGCACGGACCGATGGACAGATAAATGAGCAGCGTGAATACTGCGGCAAAACGGGGATGGACCCGTCCGGCGAGAGCGGAAAGGCCACCCGATCGCGCCACTGCAATCACGCCCAGCACAGGCAGGCCGATTGCGCTCATGGCGAAGCCGAGAAAGGCCGGCCAGGCGGCACTGCCGGCCTCGGCACCGAGAAAGGGCGGGAAAATCAGATTGCCCGCTCCAAAAAACATGGAAAACAGCGTAAACCCGACGAGAAGCAGGTTTTTGCCGTGCAGCTTTTGCATAGAAAAGTTCCCCCTTACATGACTCAACCTTATTATACCCGATGGGGTGGCTTTGTCAAACAAAACCCGGCGGAATAACAAAAAAGACCGCACAGAGCGGCCTTTTTTGCACATAAATGGTTACTTTTTCATAATGTCCTCGTCATGCGCGGCGCGTGCCACGATACCGGACAGGAACAACAGTGCAATCAGGTTGGGGAACACCATCAGGCCGTTAAACAGGTCGGACAGATTCCAGACCAAATCAACCTTGAGCGCGGAGCCGATGACGATGCACACCACAACGATGGCGGCGTAAATCTTGGTGGCCTTTTGACCAAACAGGGCCTTGACATTGGTTTCACCGAAGAAGTACCAGCCAATGATGGTCGAGAACGCAAAGAACAACATGCAGATTGCAACAAAAGCGTTGCCGAATGAGCCGAGCGCAAAGTTGAATGCCGCCTGCGCCAGCGCCGTGCCTTGCAGACCACCGGGCACGCCTGCCTGCAGCTGGCCCGAGGTCAGGATGACCAGTGCGGTCAGCGTCAGCACGATGAAGGTGTCGATAAATACGGAAACAATGGCAATTTCGCCCTGATCCTGCGGCTTGTCAACCTTTGCCAGCGCATGTGCGTGCGGGGTGGAGCCCATGCCGGCCTCGTTGGAGAACAGGCCGCGCGCCACGCCGTAGCGCATGGCTTCGCGCACGGTGATGCCGACCGCACCGCCGAGAATGGCCTGCGGGTCAAACGCCGCAACAAAGATGGAGCGGAGGGCGGGGATAATCGCGGCGTGGTTGATGCACAGGATAACAACGCAGCCGACCATGTAGAAGCCGGCCATCACCGGCACGACCTTTTCGGTAAACGCCGCGATGCGGCCCACGCCGCCGAGGAAAATGAACGCTGCAATAATCGCACAGATAACGCCGATGATGCGCTTATCTACGCCGAAGGCATTCTGGAATGCCTCGCTGATCGAGTTGGCCTGCACCATATTGCCGGTAAAGCCAAGTGCAAAGATAATCGCAATCGAGAAGAAAACTGCGAGGAACTTGCCGAAACCGCCGGTAAAGCGTGCCCGAATGTAGTAAATCGGGCCGCCGGTCACGTGTCCTGACTGGTCGACCGTTTTGTACTTCTGCGCGAGTACGGCCTCGCCGTAGATGGTGGACATGCCGAAGAACGCGGAAAGCCACATCCAGAAGATGGCGCCCGGGCCGCCGGAGTAGAGTGCGGTGGCTGCGCCCGCGATGTTGCCCGTGCCGACCTGCGCCGCAATGGCGGTAGTCAGCGCCTGAAACGGACTCATGCCGTCCTTACCCGCTTTTTCACCGTTGAGTGAAAAGTGGCCAAACAGCCGCTTCCAGCCTGCGCCGAACTTGCGCACCTGCACAAATCGCGTGCGGATGGTGAAGATGATGCCGGTGCCTACCAGCAGATACAGCAGTACGCTGTTCCACACGATGTCGCTGATCTTGCTTACAAGATCCGCCAGTTGATCCATTGACATTTTACCTACATACCCCTTTTTCTGTTTTTGCGGCAAACAAAAAGAGCCAGAACCCTGTTTCAGGGTCTGACTCTGAAAGAACGGCCGGACAGCGCGGCAGAAAACGCAAAAAAAGCGCCCGCCTTGCGCTGTGGTTCGCACTCTGTCCTTTTGCCTGAGAGATTGGCGCGCGGTTTCCCCGACCGTACGCTTTGCACCTTCGGCAGCTCCCTGCGGAGCGTTCTCCAGAGTCACATCCATTTACAGTCCCCATCCGGAAATTCCGGACGCCTGAGAGTTTTGCTCCTTCGGCAAGCCAGACGGCTTTTTCCTGCAAACTTCGTTTGTCGCTTATGCTCTTAGAATACCAGTGTATCATCCCGTGCGTATGCTGTCAAGTATTATCCATTTCTGCCGTTCACTGACGGTTCATCAGTTTCTTGACAAGCTGTGCTATAATATAAAGGTTAAAGAATGCGATTTCCGAAAGGAGGAACATCAACATGAACGATGCCTTGCAGCGTCTGCTGGATACGCTGACGGCCTTTCTGGCGGAAAATCCGCTGGTCGGCGCATGGTACACGACGGTGGTCCGCTTTGTGTTTCCCATCCTTGCGCTGATGATTCTGGTCGGTGCGATCCGCTCGCTCTGGAAGGTCAAGCACCCGGACGAGGTCTGGGGCTATCTGGGCATGGCAAACGGCGTGCGCCTGCCCATCACCCATTGGGAAAATATCATCGGTCGCGCGCCCTCGTGCGACGTGCAGATTGAATACCCTTCGGTTTCGCGGCAGCACGCCGCTCTGATCCGTGAGGATGACGGCAGCTGGACGGTGTATGACCTCGGCTCCAAGGGGGGCGTGACGGTCAACGATCTGCCGGTGGACGAATACGCCGTGGTCGAGGACGGAGACACCGTCGCTTTCGGCGGGATTCCGACCATGTTGGTGCCGATCTCGGTGGAGGAGAAGCGCGAGCAAATGGTCGAGCGCCGTATCGAGGGCCGGCCTGCGGGCATGTGGGGCTCACTGGTGCTGCTTACACTGTTTCAGGTACTGACCGCCATACAGTTGATTGTGGCCGCGGGAGACGAGGCGACCGTCACCATTCCGATGACTTTTCTGGTGCTGACGCTGGTTTGCTGGGGCTATTTCATCATTCTGCGCTCGTTCCGGCGCATTGGCTTTGAAATGGAAACCATTGCGTTTTTCCTATGTACGTTGTCACTGGCCGTCACCGGTTCAAAGGTGCCGGAGGAGATGCCCAAGCAGCTGATTGCGATTTTGATGGGGCTTGCCATTTTCCTGATTCTCGGCTTTTTCCTGCGCGACCTGACGCGCGCGCAAAAGGTGCGCTGGTTTATGGGCGCGGCGGCGGTCGGCCTGCTGGTCATTACGCTGCTGATTGGCTCCAGTCAGGGCGGCGCGAAGGCGTGGCTGCGGCTCGGTCCGCTGTCCCTGCAAACCTCAGAGATTGCAAAGATTTGTTATATTTTTGCGGGCGCTGCGACGCTCGACCGCTTGTTTAACAAGCGCAACCTGTGGATGTTTATTGGTCTGACCGGTATTTGCGGCGGCTGTCTGGCGCTGCAAAACGACTTCGGTACGGCGCTGGTGTTCTTTGTGACATTCCTTGTCATCGCATTCCTGCGCTCGGGCGACTTTGCCGTGCTCGGCTTGATTTGTGCGGGCTGCTTCGGCGGCGGCATGGTCATGCTGACCGTCAAACCGCACGTTGCCGCGCGTTTTGCTTCGTGGGGCCACATCTGGGAGGATGTGTACGACGCGGGCTTTCAGCAGACCCATACGCTGACCGCGGCTGCGTCCGGCGGCATGATTGGCGTGGGCGCGGGCAAGGGCTGGCTGAGCGGCCTGCCTGCGGCGGATACCGACATTGTATTCGGTATGCTGTGCGAGGAATGGGGCCTGATTATCGCGGTGCTGACCATCCTGTGCATCATCACGCTGGCCGTGTTCGCGGTGCGCGCATGCCGCGCGGGCCGGTCGAGCTTTTATACGATTGCAGCCTGCGCCGCAACCAGTCTGCTGGTGTTCCAGACCTGTCTGAACGTGTTCGGTGCGGTCGATATCCTGCCGTTTACGGGCGTAACCCTGCCCTTCGTGTCGAACGGCGGTTCATCCATGCTGTCGGCATGGGGCATGCTCGCCTTCCTCAAGGCGACCGACACGCGGCAGAATGCGTCCTTTGCGGTCAAGCTGCCCTCGCGGCGCGAACTGCGCGGGGAGGTGGACTAAATGCGGAAAATTGAAAAACGCGGTGTGTTCTGTCTGATTCTGGCCGCGCTTTTGGGACTGGGACTGGCGGTTTTCTGTTTTCAGTTTGTCGTGGACGGCGGCGACTGGGCCTCCTATCCCTATAACCGGCATCTGTACAGCAACTCCGGCCAGCTCAAGGGCGGCACCATCCTCGACCGGGACGGCGATGTGCTTTCCACGCTCGACGAAAACGGCAACCGCATCTATTATCCGGACGGCGACATCCGCCGCGCGACCCTGCACGCGGTGGGTGACCCCGCAGGCAACATCGGCGCGGGCGCGCTGACCGCCTTCGCGGATAAGCTGTCGGGTTACAACCTGCTGACCGGCGTATATTCGCCGCTCGGTACGGGCAACAACCTGTATTTGACCATCGATGCTTATCTCAACAACATCGCCTATCAGGCGCTGGGTGGCATGAGCGGCACGGTGGGTGTGTACAACTATAAGACGGGTGAAATCCTGTGCATGGTTTCGACCCCGACCTTTGACCCCGCCGACCCGCCGAACATCGACCCGGATGACCCGGCGTGGGACGGCGTATATGTCAACCGTCTGCTGTCGGCAAACTCGATTCCCGGTTCGATTTTCAAGGTGGTAACGCTCAACGCGGCGATTGAAAATCTGCCCGATTTGTTCACCCGCAGCTGGAACTGCACCGGCTCGGTGGAAATCGGCGGCGACGTGGTCACCTGTCCGTATGCGCATGGCGAGCAGGATATTGAGGACGCGCTTGCCAACTCCTGCAACGGCGTATTTGGTCAGCTCGCGGTCGAGCTGGGCGGCGACATCATGCAGAAATATACCGATGCTGCGGGTCTGACCGAGGCCATCAAGGTCGATGGCGTCAACACCTCGGAAGGACACTTCAACTTTGACGGCAACGACAACCAGCTGGCATGGGCAGGCGTCGGTCAGGGTGAGGATACCATGTGCCCCATCAATATGATGCTGTATATGGGCGCAATCGCCAACGGCGGCAAGGCGGCGATGCCGCGTCTGATTGAGAAAACGACCACGGATTACGGTCTGCCGACCGGTCTGTACTTTGCGCACAAGTCCTCCAAACTGATTGAGGAGGACACGGCTTCGACCATCGCGGATATGATGCACAACAACGTCATTGAAACCTACGGTCAGGACCGTTTTCCGGGCATGGACATCTGCGCCAAGTCCGGCACGGCTGAGGTCGGTGCGGACAAGACGCCGAACGCCTGGTTTACCGGTTTCCTGCGAGATGAGGCCACGCCTTATGCCTTCATCGTGCTGGTGGAGAACGGCGGCGGCGGTTCATCGGTTGCGGGTACGGTAGCCTCCAAGGTGCTGACCGCGGCGGTCGAAAAAGGATACTAACAAAAAACGGCTTCCTTCCATTTCGGAAGGGAGCCGTTTGTTTTTTCATGCCGGACGAAACCAGCCGGGGACGATATTCTCCCGCACTGCAAGGTCGCGGAAGATGGCTGCCGCCGCATCCTCGTAGGCGCGTGGGTCATTGGCTTTTTTGAGCCGCTTGCCGTGCTTTTCGCTGTTTTCAAACAGATTGAGATGATAGAACCAAATCTCTTTCATGCGCAGCATGGCGATGCGCGCGTCACCGAAAGCCTCGCAGTAGCGCGCATACAGCGCATCGTGAAAGGCGCGCAGCGTTTCGCGGTCCGCGCGCGGACCGCCCCGCAGGCGGGTGACCAGAGAAGGGTCGCCAATCAGTCCGCGCCCAATCATCACAGCGGGCAAATTGGAATAATGAACGGCGACAGCCTGCGCGTCTTTTTCGGTTACGATGTCGCCGTTATAACATACCGGCATGCAGCACTTGGGCAGCGCGGCGGCAAAGTCCGCTTCGCGCACCGTACCCTTATAGAAATCCTGCCGCACCCGCGGATGGATGGTCAGCTCCGCAACCGGATAGCGGTTGTAGATTTCCAGCAGGCGAGCAAACTCTGCCGGGTCGTGCATTCCCAGCCGTGTTTTGATGGAAATGCGTGCGCGCGTGGACGAAAACACCGCATCCAGAAAGCGGTCGAGCGCATCCGGGTTACCCAGAAAGCCCGCGCCCTTGCCCTTGGCCGTCACCGTACCGGACGGACAGCCGAGGTTGAGATTGACCTCCGCGTAACCCATATCGGCCAGTGCGTTCGCCGCCCAGATGCAGTCTGCGGCGGATTTGGTCAGCAGCTGCGGCACGGCGGGGACGCCGGCATTGACTTCGGGCGCAATATCGCGCTTCTGGCGCGGGGTAAACCGCTCGGCTGTGGTCGGGGTGATAAACGGCATAAAATATTTGTCAATCCCCGGGAAATATTCGTGGTGCGTGCGGCGGTAAACCGCGCCGGTTACCCCCTCCATCGGGGCAAAATAGTAGCGCATGGGCAAACCTC
Organism: Agathobaculum sp. LCP25S3_E8; assembly: GCF_052117165.1. Lineage (NCBI taxonomy): Bacteria > Bacillati > Bacillota > Clostridia > Eubacteriales > Butyricicoccaceae > Agathobaculum > Agathobaculum sp. LCP25S3_E8. The sequence continues at coordinate 13,603 of NZ_JBQKJR010000046.1, read as the reverse complement.
GTTCTTTTCGTTCTGCTGTCTATTATACCGGGGTTTCCCTTTGTCCGCAAGCGCTCAGGAGCGGGATTTTGGCCGCGCAATGAGTGCAAACAGACAGCCGAATACGATGGCGGCCGCGATGCCGCCCGCCGCGCCTGTCACGCCGCCGGTGAACGCACCCAGCAGGCCGCTTTCCGCGACCGCTTTCGCTACGCCCTTGGCCAGCGAATAGCCGAAGCCCAAAAGGGGAATGGTCGCGCCTGCGCCCGCGTAGTCCACGACCGGCTGATACAGCCCAAAGGCTTGCAGCGCTACGCCCAGCACGACCAGACTGACCAGAATGCGCGCCGGGGTCAGCTTGGTTTTGTCGATGAATATCTGGCAGACCGCGCAAATCGCACCGCCCACCCAGAATGCATTGACATATTCCATCCAGTTCATGCGTCGCTCCTTTCTATCACAACCGCGTGACAGATGCCGGCAATCGGCTGGCCCTGCTGTACCGAGGTCGGGCTCATCATCGCGCCCGTACCCGCGAACACCAGCCGTCGCATCTTGCCGGCCTGCATATCGCGCAGCAGCGGCCCGCACAGCACCGCCGCCGAACAGCCGCAGCCAGAACCGCCCGCGTGCGCGTCCTGTTCGTCGCCGAACAGCAGACTGCCGCAGTCCGAGTAAACAGGGGAGAGGTCGATGCCGTCCGTGCGCAGGAGGGTCAGCAGCAGGTCCGCGCCGACGTGGCCGAGGTCGCCGGTGACGATGCAGTCAAAGTCGGTCGGCTGCGCGCCGAGGTCGGAAAGCAGGGTGGAAATGGTGTCATAGGCCGCGGGGGCCATTGCCGCGCCCATGTTATTCGCGTCCTTGACACCCATCTCGACCATTTTACCAAACAGCACGTGTGTCACCCGGATGCGTCCCGTACCCTGTGCGCTCAGTACGGCTGCGCCTGCAGCGGTTGCCGTCCACTGGGCGGTTGGGGCACGCTGGCCGCCGTAAGCAAGCGGAAAGCGGTACTGCCGCTCAGCCGAACAGAAATGCGAGGATGCGGACGCCAGCAGACGGCGCGCGGCACCCCCTTCGACCAGACAGCCGCCCAGTGCCAGCCCCTGTGCCATGGTCGAGCACGCGCCGTACTGACCGAGATAGGGTGTGTCCGAATCAACCGAGGCGAGGAATGAGCCGGTGCACTGGTTGAGCAGATCGCCCGCGAGAATGACGTCCAGATCGCCCTTCTGCAGCCCAGCCTTGTGCAGCGCCAGATTGATAGCAGTTTTTTGCAGCGCGCTTTCCGCCAGTTCCCATGACTTCTGCTTCATGCGGTCGTCCTCGGTGACAAAGTCGAAATACGCGCCGAGCGGACCTTCGCCTTCCTTTTTGCCGACTGCCGCCGCGTGTGCGATGAGATAAGGGCGGCCCGTCAGGTGCAGCGTGCGCTGCCCGATGTGTTCGATCATGCGCCGCCGCCCCCTCCCAGCAGCACGAGCACCAGTCCATAGATTACGCTGGCCGAAATACCATAGGTTAACACCGGTCCGGCGATGACAAACAGCTTTGCGCCTACGCCAAGTACCAGGCCCTCGCTTTTAAATTCCATTGCGGGCGAAACAATCGAGTTGGCAAAGCCGGTAATCGGCACAATGGTACCTGCGCCCGCGTGCTTGGCCAGCTTTTCATACAGATGCAGACAGGTCAGCAGCGCGCCGAGAAATACCATGGTGATAGAGGTCGCAGCGGCCGCGTCCGTGGTGTCCAGTCCGCGCCACTGCCAGAAGTTGCTCACCGCTTCGCCCACCGTGCAGATCGCGCCGCCGAACAGAAATGCCTTGAGGCAGTCGAGCGGCAGCGGCGACGGTGGGCTTTTCTGTTCCAGCAGACGCTGATAGCTCTGCTTATCCAGCTTCATAATCATGCTCCTTCCGGTTTTTGTGCTATTTTGTGCAAAAGACGGAAGTTTATCCATGGAGCGCAAAAGATTGCGCACAAGCATGATCTGTGTATTACTGCGCATACTGATTGCATCCCGGAAAAGCAAAGGAGAGAGCAAACTATGGTCGAGCAGGATACCATTAAACTGCTGCGTGAGTGCGACGCAGGCATTAAAATGGGTGTGGCATCCATTGACGAGGTGATGGAGTATATTAAAAGCGATACGCTTCGGCAGCATTTGGAGAAATGTCGAAACGAGCATGTCAAATTGCAGGATGAAATACAGGTGTTGCTGGACGAATATCATGATGACGGCAAGGAGCCCAATCCGATCGCCAAGGGCATGTCGTGGATGAAAACCAATGTTAAGCTGGGCATGGACGAATCCGACCATACCGTTGCCGATCTGATGACGGACGGCTGCAATATGGGTGTCAAATCGCTGAACCGATACCTCAATCAATACGAGGCCGCCAGCGAGAAAACCAAGGACATTACCAAGCGGCTGATCCATCTGGAGGAGCAGCTGGCAGACCAAATGCGGGAATTTCTGTAATACAACTCTGCGAAGAATCCGTTAGACATTAAAAAACCGCCCCAAAGGGCGGTTTTTCTGTTATCCCAGCTTTTCCTTGCGCTCGCGCCCGTCGCGCAAAAGTGCGGTCAAGGTTTCGCGGTCACCCGCACGAATGGCGCGGCGGTATTCGTCCAGATGCCGGATGATTTCGTCAATTTCAGTGGCAAGCGGCTCGGCGTTGCACAGGAACAGCTCGCTCCACATGGTCTCGTTGAGCTTTGCCACGCGTGTCAAATCCTTGTAACTGCCGGCGGAGTAGCCGTTGTGCTTGTCCGCCTCCGGGCTTTTGATGTAGGCTGAGGATACGACATGCGCCAGCTGTGAGGTGAACGCTATCATCTTGTCGTGCTGTGCGGCGGTGCAGCGCACAGTCTGCCCGAAGCCGAGCGACATGAAATATGCTTCGAGCTGCTCCAGCACGCGCTCGGTGCTGCTTTCCGTCGGCACGAAAATCATACTTGCACCGTCAAACAGCGTCGGCAGAGCGAAATCCAGACCGGAAAATTCACGGCCAGCCATCGGGTGTCCGCCGACAAAATGTACGCCCGCGTCCAGCGCGGCTTTATCGAGATGATCGACCATAAACTGCTTGACGCCGACCATGTCAACCACAACGCAGCCCTTCTTGAATTTCGGCATATTTTCCAGCAGCCAGTCCACCGTCGCCCGTGGATACAGGCCGATGATAACCAGATCGGCTTCCTTATAGAGCGCTTCGGTGGCGATGGCGTCAATTGAGCCGTCCGCGAGCGCCTGTTCGGCGGTGCGGCGGGTGCGGTTCCAGCCGAGGACACGGCTGAGCGTGCGCGACTTGATGGCCTTGGCCATCGAGCCGCCCATCAGACCGAGGCCGGCAATCAGTACGGTGTCAAACATAGGGGTCACTCCTTATTTCTGGGGTTTACGCGGCAGATATGCCGCCAAATCGGGGTAATGCGGCAGATGATGAACACAATCAGCGCACCGGCGAGGTTGAGTATCAGGTCGTCCACGTCGCACGAGCCTGCACCGGTGTAGACCTGCGTGACCTCGACCGCCGTGATGCCGAGGGTCAGCGTTGCCGCGAAGAAAAATATGCTGCGCTGCCAGCGGAACAGCGCGGGCAGAAACACGCCCATGGGCGCGAATGCAACCAGATTGCCCAAAAGATTGAGAATCACCAGCCGCAGCGAGATATTGCCATAGCCATAGGCAATCAGGTAGTTTTTAATCGTGCGCAGCGGCTCGAGATTGACCGCATCCAGCTGCGCGTGCATGGAAATGCCGCGGCCGAAGGCGTTGTCAAAAAACAAGACGTTCGCCAGCACCCACAGGTAATACCAGAACAAAAGCAGCATATAGTCGTGCCGCCGTTTGCCGCGCGCGCCTTTGGGTACGCCGTAAAACAGCGCAATGCCGAGCAACACGACAAACGCCGCAGCGAATGCGAATTTCTGCTCCGGCCCGACGATGTATTCCGGCGCAAGCTCGTAATACAGGTTAAAGCAAAGCAGGGCGGCGGTCGCAACGACCGCCAGCCTGCGAATCAGGGTTTTCAAAACAGGTTATTCCCTTTCTTACAGGTTTTCTGCTTCGCGCAGCCAAAGCGCGGCGCACGCGTCCGACGGCATACGCCAATCGCCGCGGGGCGACAGCGTAATGGTGCCGACCTTGGGGCCGTCCGGCAGGCAGGAGCGCTTGAACTGCTGCGAGAAGAAGCGGCGCAGGAAGGTAGTCAGCCATTTCTTGATGGTCGCGTCATCATACGCACCTGCAAAGGTCTTGCGTGCGATGCGGTAGATTTTGCGAGGCGAATAGCCAAAACGCAGCATATAATAGAGGAAAAAGTCGTGCAGCTCGTACGGGCCGACCAAATCCTCGGTTTTCTGGCTGATTTCGCCGTCCTTGGGCGGCAGCAGCTCGGGGGAGACGGGCGTATCCAGCACATCGCATAGCACATCACTCAGCTCACCCAGCGTGCGGTCGGCCTCGTAGGCCACCAGATAGCGCACCAGCGTCTTGGGGATGGAGGCGTTAACGCCGTACATCGACATATGGTCGCCGTTGTAGGTCGCCCAGCCAAGTGCCAGCTCGGACAGGTCGCCCGTGCCGACCACCATGCCGCCGTGCTTGTTGGCGAGGTTCATCAGCACCAGCGTGCGCATGCGCGCCTGTCCGTTTTCAAACGTCACCGAGAGGTCGTCCTTGCTCTGGTCGATGTCGGCAAAGTGCTGGTCGACCGCAGCTTTGATGTCCACGGTCTGGAGCGTCACGCCGTAAGCGTCCGCCAGCTTTTCCGCGTTGCCGCGCGTGCGCGCGGTCGTGCCAAAGCAGGGCATGGTCACCGCGAGGATACCCTTGCGGTCAAGCCCCAGCATATCAAAGGCGTGCACGGCGACGATGAGCGCAAGCGTGGAATCCAACCCGCCGGACAGGCCGATAACCGCGGTTTTCGCGTGCGTATGGCGCAGACGGGTCGCAAGGCCGGTGGCCTGTAAGGTCAGAATCTCCTCGCAGCGCTCGTCGCGCAGCGTCTTGTTTGCAGGCACAAATGGGGTGCGCGGGAAGCTGCGGTCGGTGAGGTCGCAGTCCGACATGGGCAAATGGAAGGAAAACTCGCCGGTCGGCACACTTTGGAAGGTGTTCATGCGCTGCCGCTCATGCGCCAGACGCTGCAAATCAATGTCGGCATAGGTGATGCCGTGGGTGAACATGCGGCTTTCGGCCAGCAGCGCGCCGTTTTCCGCAATCAGGTTGTGTCCCGCGAATACTAAGTCCTGCGTGGATTCTCCAAAGCCCGCGTCCGCATACAGATAGGCGCACAGCAGACGGCCGGACTGCTGCCGCACGAGGTCGCGGCGGTAGGCGGCCTTGCCGATGATTTCATCCGAAGCGGACAGGTTGGCAATGATATACGCACCGCCCTGCGCCAGCATGGTCGAGGGCGGATTGGGCACCCAAAGGTCCTCACAAATTTCCACGCCGAAGGTAAACAGCGGCGCGTCCTCACAGGTGAACACCTGCCCGGTCACGACCGGCACGCAGACGGCCTCGCCGCTGCCGTTTCGCACGGTTACGCCCTCCATGCCGTCCAGCAGTTCGCCGGAAACGAAGTGGCGCTGCTCATAAAATTCGGAATAGTTCGGCAGGTGCTGTTTGGGAACAAAAGCCAGTATCTCGCCCCCGCACAGAACAGCCGCGCAGTTGTACAGCTTGCCGCGCACGCGCAGCGGCAGGCCGACCAGTACGACGGCCTCCAACTTAGCCGTTTCGCGGCAGACCGTTTCGAGTGCGTCCAGCGCGCCGTCCAGTAGGCACTCCTGCAAAAACAGGTCGCCGCAGGTGTAGCCGGTCAGGCAAAGCTCGGGGAACACGATTAAGCGCGCACCCTTGGCTGCGGCCTGTTTTGCCTGCTCTATGATTTCGGAAGCGTTATAGGCGCAGTCCGCTACGCGCAAATCGGGCGTTGCGGCAGCGATTTTGACAAATCCATCCTGCATTCCAGTATTCCTCCAGATAATTCAGATATGGTTAGTATACCCTTTTTTGCCCCGATACGCAAGGGATTTTGCCTTGTGGCGGCTGGACACGACACGGAAAGACAAAAAAGCGCCGTCCACCTGCCGAAAAGACAGGGAGGACGGCGATATGTCACTGGAAGGGATGTATTCAGCCGACACAGCCGAACAGGAACGCAGCGCCCGACAGCAGGACCAGCCCTGCGATATTGGCCAGCGTAAACACCAGCAGATAGCGCGGCAGCGAGGCGTTTTCCGCGCGTAAGTACAGCTTGAGCGAGATGAGGCTTGCCAGCGACGCAATTGGCGTACCCAGACCGCCGATGTCCACACCAGCCAGCAGCGCGCGCCAATTGTCGGTAAAGCCCGAGAGCAGCACTGCTGCAGGCACGTTGCTGATAACCTGACTGGCCAGCACGCTGGTCCAGTAAGTGCTGCGTTCGAGCAGCAGCTCGAGCGCGCTGCGCACCGCGTCAATGCGGCCGATATTGCCTGCGAAAATGAAGAAACAGACAAAGGTGAACAGCAGCGCATAGTCCACGCGTGCGAACAGGCCGCGTGCAAACAACAGCAGGCACAGGGCGACCGCTGCGGTTGTGATGCCGTAATGCAGCACATGTACGACCGACAGCAGACACAGCACGAACAGCAGGCACAGCAGCAGAAACAAGCGCGGCTGCGCAATATGCTCCTGCTGAGGGAATGTGATTTCGATGGTCTCACCCCGCGTCCACAGCGCGGCGACCGACAGCGCAACCAGACTGACCAACGTCATCGGCAGCACAACGCGCACAAACGCGCCGAAACTCAGCCCGTAATACGAGCAGAGGAACAGGTTTTGCGGGTTGCCGACCGGGGTCGCCATGCTGCCGAGGTTGGCGGCCAGCGTTTGCAGCACAACCACGCGGATGAGCGCCTCCATGCGGCCGATATGGCCGAGCACCAGCACGGTAAACGGGACGAAGGTGATGAGCGCCACATCGTTGGTGATCAGCATGGAGCAGAAAAACGGCAGTAGTACCAGCGCAAGATACAGCAGCCGCAGCTGCTTGCGGCCGGTGAGCAGGCGCTGCGCCAGCACGGTAAACAGGCCGCATTGCTGCAAACCCGCCACCACTGCCATCAGGCAGAACAGCAGGCAAAGTACGCGCAGGTCAATGTACCCGGCATAGGCGGCGTCGGGCGGTACGGCCAGCATGGACAGCAGGGCGCACACAAATGATATCACCAGTACGGCTTCACGTCGGGCAAAGCCGCCCAGTTTGGTCAGAAAGGGATACATAACAGGGCCTCATTTCCGGAATTATCCGTATATGAAATACAAAAGGACAAAACAAACGGCAGGTATTGCTTTTAGCAATACCTGCCGGGTTTCAGACAGCTTGCAACCCTGAAAGGGCCGGCCGAGCAATCGGAAAATTACTTGAGCTCAACCTTAGCGCCAGCAGCCTCGAGCTTCTCCTTGATCTCGTTCGCTTCAGCTTCCGGAGCAGCTTCCTTGATGGTCTGCGGAGCGGAGTCAACCTTCTCCTTGGCTTCCTTCAGGCCCAGGCCGGTGATCTCACGAACAACCTTGATAACGTTGATCTTGGAGGAACCAGCGTCAACCAGAACAACGTCGAAATCGGTCTTAGCGTCGGCAGCAGCAGCGTCACCAGCGCCAGCAGCAGCACCTGCAACGGCAACCGGGGTAGCGGATACGCCAAATTCTTCTTCCAGAGCCTTTACCAGCTCGGAGAGCTCCATAACCTTGAGCTCTTTTACAGCTTCCATAATCTCTGCAACAGTCATGGGATTAAACCTCCATTTAAGTTATTTTTAAAATTTGTTTGATTACTCCGCAGCGGGAGCCTCTTCAGCGGGAGCTTCCTCCGCAGCCGGAACCTTCGCGGCAACCAGATCGGCTACCTTCATGTCCTCGTTGCCCTCAGCCTTCTTAACGATAGCATCGCAGGCAATAGCAAGCTGCATAATGGGGAAGTTGAAGCTGTACAGTACCTGAGCGATAAGGACTTCCTTGCTCGGCATGTTGGCCAGCTTCTTGACCTCGGCCTCATCGATTACCTTGCCTTCCAGGTAACCAGCCTTGATCGTGAAGTTCTCGTGGGTCTTGGCGAAGTCACCCAGAATCTTAGCGGGTGCGATCACGTCGTCCGTGGTCGAAATCGCCAGCGCGGAAGTGCCGTTCAGGTGCTCTTCCAGAGCGTCAAAGCCCAGTTCCTTCGCCGCAAAGCGGATCAGGGTGTTCTTGATGACCATATACTCAACGCCTGCTTCACGCAGCTGACGGCGGAGCTTGGTATCATCCTCAACGTTGATGCCCTTGTAATCGACCAGCACGCCGGCCGGAGAATTCTTGATCTTCTCTACCAGAGACGCAACCAGAGCCTTCTTCTCTTCCAGAACCTTTGCATTCGGCATCTTTTTCACCTCCTAAAAAATAAAAGTACCCTCCCGGTGCAAAGACACAGGGAGGGTACACAGAAAACCCATAAAGATGGTAATTATCCATTCCGTGTTGACCTCGGCGGGCGGCGAAAACGCCTTTAAAGCCTTATGGCTGCCTGCTGTCTTTGACCAAGCTCATATATTATATCGAAAATAAATGAATCTGTCAAGCATAAATGAAAGAAATTATCGTTATAAAAAGGAAAATTATAAACTCTGGTAAAAAAGAACAAGAATAGAAAGATATTTACAATCTTGTTGTGCAAATAAGAAAAATATGTTAAACTGAGCTTGAAAATAACAAAAGGGGGAATACCATGCGAACATTATACAAACGAGTGCTGAGTCTTGTGTGCGCCGGACTGATGCTGCTGCCGGTGGCGGCGGGCGCAGCAGGCGGCACGCAGCGGCAAAGTATGGCGATCGGCGGCACGATGGTCTATCTGGAAATGGGTGCAGGGCGCACAGGTGAAGTTACGCTGGCCAATAACCGCCTGTTCCAGACACAGTCGGCCTCCGGCCATGTCAACGCCAAGGCATCTGAGGGCGGAAAAACCGTGGTCGCTTCCATCAATGGCGGCTATTTTGACGCTTACAGCGGTGGCGCGACGGTTTACGCGACGGTCATCCAAGGTGGCGAAGTGGTCAACGGCGGCGGTGAAAAGCCGACGCTGGTTTTCACTTCTTCCGGCAAGCCGTTAATTGACCGCGTTAAGATTGAGACGAAAATCGCGTTCCGCGGCGAGGACAGCGCAACCGTCACAGCATACTCGGTCAACGATTACAACGCGAACAACGCATGGGCAAGCTACCTGCTGACGCCGGTATACGGACGGGCGGTGAACGTCGCCTCCGGTGCGCGCATTATTACCATTCAGAACAGCGTTGTAACGAATATTCAGGTTGGCGGTACGGTGCCCGCTCTGTCGTGGGGCACGACCGTGCTGGTTATCAACCAGAGCGCATGGAACAACATGGTGACTTACACGCTCGAGCCGCAAATCGGCAACGACGCGGTGCGCAAAACGGTATACACGCCGCAGCATGACAGTGCTTCCGAGTGGACGGATATTGTCAACGGTGTGGGCGCAGGCCCGCTGCTGCTCAAGGACGGCGTCAATGTCTGTGATCAGAACAGCGATTTTACCGATCCCAAGCAGTCTCCGGATTACGTTTCCTCCCGTTCGTTCGCGGCAATTATGAGCAACGGCCAGCTGGTGCTGGGCAGTGCGTCGAGTGCGTCCATGCGCAGTATCGCCAATTATCTCAAGGGGCTGGGTGCAGTGGATGCGATGGCGCTCGACGGCGGCGCGTCGACCTTCCTGAGCATCGGCGGTTCGACCGTGCAGAGTGCGGGCCGTTACCTGACCAACGTGCTGCATATTGTGGACTATGCTTCGGGTACGCTGCCCAAGGGCATGCAGCCGCGCGACTTTGATACGCCCTCCGGTTGGGCAGCGCAAACGGTTGTTGATGCAGCAAACGCAGGTATTGTACCGGATACGCTGCAAAATGGCTATCAGAAGAACATCACCCGTAAGGAGTTTTGCCAGATTATCGATGCGCTGCTGCATAAAAAGATGACGGATTACGATAATGCGCTCTATCTGACCGGTATTTCGTACAATGATGCTCGTGCAGCGCTGACCGACACCTGGGATGCAAGTGTCCTCGCCTGCTACCGCTTCGGCATCATCAACGGCGTAGGCAACAACAAATTCAGCCCGAACGAGAGCCTGACCCGTGAGCAGGCGGCGAAAATCCTGATGGGCGCGGATAAGCTGCTGGGCGCATCGTCGAGCGGCGCGGCATCTACCTCGTTTGCCGACGCAGCACAGATTTCGTCGTGGGCGACCGAGGGCATCAACTATGTTGTCTCCGAAGGCATCATGAACGGCACAGGTGAAAACAAGTTCGACCCGCAGGGCCTGTTCACTCGCGAGCAGGCGATTGCAACAGCATACCGCATGCTGTAACAATTGCATAAAGGCAACAAAAAAGCACGCTGGAAACAGCGTGCTTTTTATTGTTCATGAAATCTGTATCAGACAGACGCTTACGCCATCAGCTTGGCAGCGTTGACCTTAACGCCGGGGCCCATGGTGGAAGCCACAACACAGGAGCGGACGTACTGGCCCTTGGCAGCAGCCGGCTTCGCCTTGATAATCGCGCCCATCAGTGCGTCGAAGTTGTCCTGCAGCTTCTCAGCGCCGAAGGAAGCCTTGCCGATCGGGCAGTGGATGATGTTGGTCTTGTCCAGACGATACTCGATCTTACCAGCCTTGGACTCCTGAACCGCCTTGGCAACGTCCATGGAAACCGTGCCGGCCTTCGGGTTTGGCATCAGGCCCTTAGGACCGAGCACGCGGCCCAGACGGCCAACCAGACCCATCATGTCCGGGGTAGCGATAACAACGTCGAACTCAAAGAAGTTCTCCTTCTGGATGCGCTCCATCAGGTCCTCTGCGCCAACGATGTCTGCGCCGGCAGCCAGCGCCTCGTCTGCCTTCGCACCCTTGGCGAAAACAGCAACGCGGACATTCTTACCGGTGCCGTGCGGCAGTACGATTGCGCCGCGAACCTGCTGGTCGGCGTGACGGGAGTCAACACCCAGCTTGACGTGCAGCTCGATGGTCTCGTCAAACTTGGCCTTGGCAGTGGAAATAACGGTGGAAAGCGCTTCTGCCGGATCGTACAGCTTGGAACGATCAATGGTCTTTGCGCTGTCTACATACTTTTTACCTTTATGCACAATAAATCCTCCTTAAGTGGTAATGCGGGAATAGGCTAAACCTAACCCTCCCACTTTGACCGGCGCCTGCAAAAAGCGCGGTCAAAATCCATTCAGCTTAACTTAAAACTTATTCCTCGACGGTGATACCCATCGAACGGGCGGTGCCTGCGATCATGCTCATCGCAGCTTCCAGAGAAGCAGCGTTCAGGTCGGGCATCTTGGTTTCCGCGATCTTCTGGCAGTCAGCCTTGGACAGCTTGGCAACCTTGGTCTTGTTCGGAACGGCCGAACCGGACTCGATGCCGCAGGCCTTCTTAATGAGGACCGGCGCCGGGGGAGTCTTGGTGATGAAGCTGAACGAACGGTCGGCATAGACCGTGATAACAACCGGGATAATCATACCGGCATCGTTCTTGGTGCGCTCGTTGAATTCCTTGGTGAAGGACATGATGTTCACGCCGTGCTGGCCGAGGGCCGGACCTACCGGGGGAGCCGGGGTTGCCTTGCCTGCGGGAATCTGGAGCTTAATATAACCTACTACTTTCTGTGCCATGTTGAAAGGTTCCTCCTTCAATAAATGTGGTAATTGGCGAGTCCCTTATGCGGGAGCTCTCCCACTTGCCGCGCGCCTTCCGCGCGCATTTCCGGCGATATGCCGAAAGAATGTTTTACTCGTCGAGCGTCTCGACCTGGTCAAGTTCCAGCTCGACAGGGGTTTCGCGGCCGAACATGGAAACCGTGACGTTAACCTTGTTCTTATCCGCTTCCACCGACGATACTACACCGATAAAGCCGGCCAATGCGCCGTCGATGACGCGCACGCTGTCGCCGGGTGCGTAGTTTACCTCGATCTCACGCTTCTCCACGCCCATCGCGGCGATCTCATCGTCCGTCAGCGGGATGGGTTTGGAGCCGCCGGACTTGTCCTGTCCGACAAAACCGGTGCAGCCGCGGGTATTGCGAACCAGATACCAGGTTTCGTCAGTCATAACCATTTTGACAAGTACGTAGCCAGGGAAGAGCTTGCGCTCCACCTCGCGGCTTTTGCCGTCCTTCACTTCCGTGACCGTTTCGGTCGGGATGTTGACGGCGGGGATCAGGTCATGCAGCTTGCGGTTTTCGACCGCTTTTTCGATCGAAGAGGCCACTTTGTTTTCGTAGCCGGAGTATGTGTGCACCACATACCATTTTGCAGCGTCTGACATAAATGCCTCCTTTTAGGCGGCGAAAGCGTTGAGCAGCGTCTGGACGCCGAGACCGAACACGATATCGAGGACCCAGATGAAAATACCGATCAGGATGACGCAGGCAATCACAACCAGCGTGTTGTTCACCGTCTGCTGGCGAGTGGGCCATACAATCTTACGGCACTCGCTCTTCAGCTCGCGGAACCACTTGCCGATACGCGCAAAGAGACCGGGCTTTTTCGCCTTGGTTTCTTCAGCCATGAAGCTACTTCCTTTCTCTTACTTCGTTTCGCGGTGCAGCGTGTGCTTCCGGCAGAAACGGCAGTACTTGTTCATTTCCATACGGTCCGGGTTGTTCTTCTTGTTCTTCATTGTGTCATAGTTTCTTTGCTTGCACTCGGTGCAGGCCAGCGTAATTTTCACGCGCATAAATAACGGCACCTCCTTTTAATATTCGTCCCTTCCCGTGCCCCTTTGGCCGGGCGCGGGACAATTTGCCTCCCTTTGCCAGTGTTCCGGGCCCTTTTTCCGAGACACGCGAAAAATGGGCGCAAAAAAAAGAACCTGCATAGGTTCTTAAAGTATAGCATGGAGAAAACCGGCGGTCAAGGGTTTTCGAGAAAAAAGTGCTGGTTTTTTTGCGTTTTTGTGATATACTTAGCTTATTACACAACATATAGGAGTATTCGCATGCGTATTTTGGGTATTGATTACGGGGATGCGCGCACCGGTCTTTCAATTTCGGATGCGTCTGGGTTTCTGGCCGGTTCGCCGAGCGTCATCCACGAATGGAATTACGACAAGCTGCTCGACAAGCTGACGGCTTTCATCGCGGAAAACAAAATCGAGGAGATTGTGCTGGGCTGGCCGAAAAATATGGACGGCACGGCGGGCGAGCGTGCGCACAAGTGCGAAGCGTTGGCCGAAACGCTCAGAGAGCGCACCGGGCTGCCGGTGACGCTGTGGGACGAGCGTCGCACGACGGTCGCGGCGCATGACATCCTGCATCAGACGGGCAAAAAGGCGAAAAAACACCGCCAGACGGTCGATGCGGTCGCGGCGAGCCTGATTTTGCAGGGCTATCTGGATTTCAAACGCCGGCAAAACTGAAAAACAGGGAAAAGAGGGAAACCCGTGGGGTTTCCCTCTCAGTCTGTCGAAAAAGTCCAGCAAAAGCTGGGCTTTTTCGTTTGAGCGCGGTAAAATAGGAATAGGTGGTGAGAGCAATGCTGGAACGAGGAAAAATGGATCGGGA
>NZ_JBQKJR010000045.1:0-25754 GCF_052117165.1 Agathobaculum sp. LCP25S3_E8 | reverse complement strand
TGGTTGTGGAAGGAGAAGTCTTCTCCATTCATGTTTGTACTTTTTTGGCCTTTATACGCCAGAAACCCGGCTTATGCCTGACGCATAGGCCGGGTTTCTCGACAGACTGAATCCTGCATTGACATGCAGGAGATTGGCGTGGTGTGTGGACTCAAGGACGGTTCGGATTCGCTGGAGCCTGAATGGAGCGTCAGCACTGTATTCATTCCGGCTACTGAAATTGTGCTGGATAATGTGACCTGCGCAACGGTCACCGAGGTTGCCAATCAGCTGGGCATCACGGAATACGAGGGCGAAACCCCGGTGCTGCTGGCGGAGGCCGTGACCATCAACAGTCTGACCGAGGACAGCGCGCTGCGCTTTGAAAAGGTGGATATGCAGACCGATAGCTCGTTCGAGGAAGCGGTCAATGTAACGGGATACGACCAGAATTATCCGGTGTACATCCACTCTTTTGAGCGGGAAGGAATGGTTTACACGTTCTACACCAATGAGGAAAATGGAGACCGGTTTGACTTTTATTCCATTTCTCTTGCGGAATAAATGTAAACATAAGTATGGCAGAAAGGAGGCGGAAGATGAAACGACAGATGCTGTATCGTCGGTTGACCGGCGCGGCAGTTATGGCGGCGCTGCTTGCAGCGGTAATCAGTCCGCCCTTTGCCGGTGCAGCAGGGAAAACGTTGCCGCAGGCACAGGCCCAGTCGCTTGCTGTTGCCAACAGTTCGGATATTTCCAAACAGGCAAATGAGATTACCCTGCAAAAGATGAAATATGTCGAGGCGGTTGCGGCTATCAAGGCCAAGGTGAAAAACCTGACATCCTTCCGCTGGACGCCGCTGCTTTCCTTCAAATTCCCGGAAAAGCTGACGCTGACCGAGGATTACGACATGCAGATTAAGCCGATTACCTTACAAGCGGATATCACCACCATGCAGCATGAGTTGAATGACCTGCGGTATGCAGCCCTGCTTGAGGTCAATACGGCGTACCTCAATGCGTATGTGCTGCAGGAAAAGGTTGATTTTACAGCGGAACGGCTTGAGAATGCACAGACCGAGCTGGAGCGTAATCAGTTACGCTTGCGCACAGGCGATGCCACGCAGGCGGATATTGATAAGATGGAAAAGTCTGTGCAAACGCTGGAAAATGAGCTGACAACGCAAAAACGCAACTTTGAAACGGCGAAAAGCGACCTGTCTGATATCATCGGTATGGATGTCACAACCGGCTATACCTTTGCTGACAGCATGTTCACGGCGGCGATTCCCCGCGAAAAGCTGGAAGAGATTACGGAATACACATTGGAAAACGATCAGGGATATTACGCGGCGAAGATGTCCGCTTCGACGGCGCTGCTTAACCTGAATGCATACGAGAGTTTGATGCGTAACCAGTATGGCAGCAAGCTCAACCGCGTGATGTCGTTTGTTAACGCCGCGAAAAACGGGCAGGATGTCGATTATGCGGCGTTTCAGATTGCGTATAAAGAAATGCTGACCGACCTGGACAGCCCATGGGATGGCAAATTCCGCATTCTGTTTTTCTCCTTTACGAAAGAGTGGCTCAAGGGTGAGATTTCTGGTACACGTTATATCGAAGATGAGATGTATGCACTCTACACGGCCTGTATGGAATATGCCAACGCCAAGACCGAGCAGGACAGCACGGAAGCGGCGCTGCGCAAGGAGGTTGCAACCCAGTACGAGACTATCGTCTCGGCAGAAAACGCTTACCGCGCCATGAAAGAAAGTGCGGACGAGCTGAAGAGCGATTACGATCGCCTGCTGGCGCTTAACAAGCTGGGGAAAGCAACATACGAGGAGGTCAGCGATAAGCTGACCGAGTATCAGGAGGCACAGATAGAGATCATTGATCTGCTGAGCGATTATAACGAGCTGCTGTACTCTTTCGACCGTCTGACCTGCGGCGCAGTGACTCAGTATTTCAGTGGCGAATCACTGTCAACCGAGAGCGGCGAGGCGGCGGACAGCTATGCGGAGATCGATACGCCGGACGGCGCATATTACCATCTGAACACCTCGGTGGAGGATATGGTGTTTACCTTCGGGGTGGAGATTCCCGAAGGATATACGCCGGAGGTTACACAGTTTGAGCTTTGGTATGAGGGACAGCAGATTGGGGAACGTACTCCGATCGATCAGGAAATCCGTCATCTGGCGTTGGATTACGGCGAAACCTCGACCCTGACGCTGCGGATGTATAACGGCGATACCTTTGTCGGGGAATGCGAGATTGATGCGCGTGTGCCGCGGGATACCATCAGCTTTTTCCAGAACAGCGCAGCGCAGGAATCCGAGGAGAAAATCGGCACTTACACCATGACCTCGTCCACGGTGGGCGGTATGAAGATGACCGAGCTTTCGCTTACGGTCAACGCATCGGTGGGCGCAAAATATTTCCTTGTCACCTATGATGACGGAAAACCGGTCGGTTCTTCCGAGCCGACGGCGATTGACGGATCGCTGCGGTATCTGACCATGCTTGCGGCCAGTGCCGAGGAGATTCAGGTGGTGCTGTACGATGATAATAAGAATGAGATCTGCACCGCATATTTAAATGAAGCCGGGCAGACCATTTGGCGCAGTACAGCAGAATGAAACCGGGGAGGCAAACATGATTCGACACAAGCGAGCGATCGGACTGGCAGCAGTGACAGCGGCGCTGATCGGTATTATGACATGGGTGTTTTCGGGCGCGGTGTGGAACGAGGAGGAGGCCGTGCAGTTTACAGCGGCCAAGTTTGACAGCATTGAGGACTCCACTCTGCTGATTGGTACGCATCTGATTCACCTGAGTGCATTGAATGACGCCATTTATGAGGTAGCACAGGCATCGGCGGAGGAATCCGGTCAGGAAAACATCTACTATAAATCCGAGTTGGCGGATGGTGCGTGGTTTGATATCACCACCGCGTCCAGTCTGGCTGATATTACCACGAGTGGCACGCCGGTCACGACCGATTCGCTGACCGGACTGTATCTGACGCATCACACCAAGTCGGATGGCAAGACCTATGATTTGCGTACCGGTGAGCAGGTGAGTTTGCAGGATATCAACGATCCGTATGATCTGGAGGGGCTGGACGAGCTGTTCCCCTTGAAAAATCAGTATGATCTGATGCAGGAGCAGCAAAGCGACAGTACCTCCGGCAAGGAGAAAATGGCGCGTATTGAGCAGATTTATGCGCTCGACCTGCATAACGCCACAACCGATGAGGCAGATGGATGGTTGGCGGCTCTGCAGCGTTATTATGATGTGCTGGCGGATAACGACGGCGGCGCGGAAGAGATGAATGCGGTGCAGGAAGTGATGAATGCGGTCGACGCAAGTAGGCGCGTCGAAGTGTATACCATTGTCGAGGCGGAGCTGAAAACTTACACCGAGGAGTTGACCCGCATGGAAGACTCCGAGGATGATGATGGGGAGACCGTCGCCGCAGAGGGCGGAGACAGTGCGCTACAGACTGCGGCAAACGACAGCTATTCCAATATCACCAATGCCTTGATTGAGTATCAAGGTAAGCTGCTTGACCCAGGTACGACGGTGGCCAGCAATGAAAAATACAACCTGAGCCAGCAGCTTGTTGTAGAAGCTGAGGCCAATAACCACAGCGCATGCGATGATGTCGTTGCGCGGCTCCTGGCTCTTGAGAATATCCTGACCGAAACGCTGTATTCGACCGAGGAAATTTTGCGTGAGCAGACGGAAACCGAGCGTACACGCCATACATCGGAAAGTACGACACTGGCGCATAACGCGCGTGAAGTACTCGAACGCATGCGGCGGCTTCGTGCAATGTATCAGAGTGACCGTGTCACCGAGCAGCAAACCGCTGAACAGACTACACTTCTGTCACAGACCGAGCAGCAGATGCAGTTGGTACAGAATAAGACGGTGCAAACCGATACACAAACGCTGCGCGAGCGGTTGGACCAAATTGATCGGCACAACCGTGAGATGCTGGAGCGCGTACAGCGCGCCCGTATACGGGAAATCGAGCGCAAGCATACCGAGACGCGGCGCGTAGATACCAGCCGCGTTATGCAGGATGCACTGCGTGCACTCGATCATCCGGAACAGGTGATGGGAGAGTTGATGGCGCAAGCCGCGCCAGAGACACAGCCCCGACTGCAGCTCTCGCCGGACGCGCAAACGCTGCTCAGTCAGGCGGATGAGCCGACGCGGCGCATGCTGGAAGCGGTGATGCAGTATGAGGCCAACCCGTCCGCGGGATTGCCGCTGCCGATGCAGCTTCAGACAGCGACTCCTGCCGCTTTTAACGCAGCAACAGCGGCAGTGGAAAACGAGCCGCCACACGACAGTGGGCAAGCCTCCTCCGCTTTGCCGGACGAAATGCGCCAAGCAATGGTACATGAAGCAGCTCAGGAGGTCATCCGCCGTGTGCCGCAGCATCAGGCCGCGGATCGTATGCCGATGGATAACGCACCGCTGTCGTTGCAGAATGCAGCGCCAGTCGATGTTTTTACGGCGGCAGAAGCACAAGCCATACCCATGCAAAACGGGAGTTCGACTTCGGTATCCGTTCTGAGCGAGGAACACCAGACACTGGTACACGAGGCGGCACAGGAGGTTGTCCGCCATGCGCTGCCGCGTCAAACAGTGCGCAGTACGCCGCAGCACAGTGGGCCGCAGCCAGTACAGTTTGTGCATAAGACCGAGCAGCGCGCAGTCAGTGAGGAGATACTCAATCAGCTTGAACAGCAGCGCCAGACCGTCCGTCAGACCGAGCAAACGCAAGTAACCGAGCAGCATGAGCGCATGGAAACGCGTCAAATAGAGCAAACCCAGCGCCGCACGGTTGAACGCATGAGCGAGGACGTGACCGAGCTGATTAACCGCACGCTTGCACGGCAATTGGGCACAATTTCGGATAAAGTATACAGTCAGATGGAGAAGCGGCTGCGGATGGAGCGCGCGGCGCGGAAGATAACAAAAGGGAAGGAGGCATACGGATATGTCGATTGGCAGCGACCTGCTCAGCAGTGTAACAGGAGCAACCGATAAGGCCTGCATTGTGGTGCATGATGTGCGGTCACAGGGCACGGCAGTGGAGCTGGAGATTGAACAGAATCGTAGTTCCTCGTATGGTGTAGCTGGCGGCTTAATCGGCCCTGCTACACAGCAGGAGAGTTTTCACCAGAGCGTTTTGAATCATACAAAGGATGCTTTGCAGGGAAATGAAAGCCTTGCAGCCGCGATGTCCGGCAGCTCAGGGCAGGATAAAACCTTTTTTGTGCAATTTAATCCTGCCTCCTTGCAGATAAATTCTTCCAATGCCTCTTCACAGCGGCGCGATTTAAACGGTACAAACGACGACCAGAATACGGTGAGTGATACGGTTGCGGCGCCGACAGTCGAACTGACCGTTGCGTTAAAGTTCGATAAGATGAATATTTATGACGCATTTATGTTCGATAAGTTTACAGGCGGTGTATCTGTCACAACAGCGACCAACCTTGCAACCATGGCTTCCGGGGCGACATTTACGGTGCAGCCCTATGTCGAGGGGTTTATCAGCGCGCTTCGCAATCCATACACGCAATCCATGACCTTTCAATGGGCGGATTTTTCATTCAGAGGTCGATTGCGGCAGCTACAGGCCAATTATACGATGTTTTCCGTGTCCGGTCGTCCCATTCGAGCCGAGGTACAGCTTCGACTGCGGCAGGAGTTGCGGTCGGCTGAGGTACAGATGTGGAAAGCGCAGCTGGAAACACTGCTGGGTCAGAAGAGTGCGTTGCAAACTGCCGGACAGCAGGTGAGCAATTTGCTTAATTTGAGTTTATAAGAAAGGGGAGAGCGGCATGTCGGTAGCCAGTACAATGTCCAATATTGGCAGCAGCATTACAGGCAGCATTCAAAAAGCGGTGTTGGTTTTTGGGACCGGCGCTTCCTCTTCCGCATCGGCGGCGGGCGGCACGGCAAGCATCACGAAGATGACGGCCCAGATGCTCAATCGCAGTGGCTTAACCAATACCAATCTGATTGATACGTCCTCTGCCCGATATATTGAGGTGCAATATAATCCGGCGTCCATTCGTATTTCTGCAAATACAGAAAGCGTACAGATGCGCAATCTGCAAAATACTCTTGAGGATGGCGTTGTCAATCAGAGCTGCCGTGCCCCGTCGGTCATTTTGTCGGTTGATTTGATATTCAATGAGGTAAATGTCAAGGATTCCTTTATGGCGGACAAGTTCCGCGTATCGGCAAACGATATGATTACGAATGCGGCGTCTGTTGTCAGGGCGTTGAACGGCGGTTATACCGTGCAGCCGCAGAGCAACGGTCTGCTGGCGGCCACTATGCTGGAGTCCGAGCGGTTTGTGACATTTCAGTGGGCAGATATGGCGTTTTCCGGTGAGCTGACCGATGTCAATGTTCAATATGGCATGTTTTCGCTTTCTGGCAAGCCTGTACACAGCGTTGTGTCGCTGCGAATCACGCAGCAGTTGACAAGCGGGGCGGAGGATACCAAATGGAACCAAAGCAAGTTTGACGAGTGCTTCAGTGGTGAGCAAAACACGAATATCGGTCAGGCTGCGAGCAATTTGTTGAATATCACCGGCTTCTGACCGCAGGAGGCAAGATATGGAAGGCATTTTATCCGGCGCGTTATCCGCGCTTGGCGGCATGGCGGGCAATGTATCGGGTGCTGCGAATAAATTAACCTATGACGCGCTGAAAAAGACCTATATGGAGTTTTCTTCGCCGCAGGCAGCGATTTTTTTCGGCGGTGAGGCATTCAAAAATACGGGTGAATTTGTCATTGATGATATCAGTGTTGACGTGACGAGTGACTTTGAAGCGTCCATCGCTTCCTTTCACATTTATAATATCTATGACCAGTCTACCGCGTCTTTTCGATACAGTGAAATCAAGCAGCAGGTGTGTATCGGCAATGTGTTGGATATCGTGCTGGGGTATCTTGGTGTCGGCCAGACCGTATTTCATGGCTTTGTCGCCGGACTGGATTTCCATTTCGATAACACCGGTTTGCCATATCTTGAGGTAACCGGTATGGATATCAAGGGCGTGATGATGGCCAGCAGCTATGCACAGCAGATTTCGGCCGCGTCCTACAGCGCGGCGGTCGAGCAAATTTTCGCGCGCAGCGTGTATTCCAGCCTGATGAAAGATATGAGCCTGCAGGTTACGGCTACCCCAGATGCGGGGGGCGCGACAGGCGGCTTGACCGGCGGTTTGGCGGGAAGTGCAGCCGGCAGCAGTTCCCCTTCGACCATCGAAATGGTCTCGGAAAGCGATTATGAATTTGTTGTCAAGGCGGCAAAACGTTTTAACTACGAGTTTTTTGCCGACAAGCAGACCGTTTATTTCCGACCTGCGAAAGCGGACACCGCACCGCAGGCTGAGTTGTCGGCGGGCGCGGGCATTTTGGAGTTCAGCGTCGGGTACAGCGTCAGCGGCCTTGTGGGTGAAATTGAAACACGCTCGGTTGATGCAGGCACGGGCAAGCTGGTCAAGGCCAGCAAAAAGCTGGCGCAGGATGCCGGGATTGAGAGCAAGGCGCGCGCGTTGGTCAATAAAGCGCAGAAGGTGTATATTGATGCATCCATCCAGTCGCAGCAGGACGCAGATGCCCGCGCGAATTCGTTGTATGAGCAGATGAGTTATCGTTTGGGCTCGTTTGAGGCGACCTGTGTCGGTATTCCAGACCTGTCTCCCGGCCGGTTTCTCGATGTGAAGGGCATGGGCGCGCCGGCGGACAACAGCTTTTATATCACTACCGTTATGCACCAGTTCAGCAGTGACAGCGGCTATCGAACCCGATTGATTGGCAAAACCGCCAAGTTCGGCGGCGCACTCGGTGGTGCATCTGCGTTGACGAGCGGAATAGGGGGATTGTTATGAGCCTGTATGATATCATTGGAGATATTTCGCAAAAGCAGGTAACCAAGACCGAAACCGGCGATGAGCGAGTATTCGGTGTCATGATTGGTACGGTTACGCGCAACTATGATAAAAGTATGGGCGGGCGAATCTGAGTGAGCATTCCGACGCGTGACGATGGCGCAAATGAGCTGCATTGGGCACGTTTGGTGCAGCCCTTATCCGGTAAGGAGTGGGGGTATTATTTTCTGCCGGAGGTCGGGGATCAGGTACTGCTTGCTTTTGAAAACGGGAATATCGAAAAACCATATGTGATAGGCGGCGTGCCACTGGATAACAATAAGTTTTTAACCGGATCGGTGGACGCGAATAACAAAATTAAGCGCATTGTTACTAAACACGGCAGTACGATTGTTTTTGAGGACAATGCGCAAGACGAAAAGGGCGGGCAGGACAAAATTATCATTCAGACCGCCGGCAAAGAACACACCATTGAAATGGATAACGGCGGGGATCAGATCACCATTAAGGACCAGAAGGGCAATAACTCCATCGTCATTGCAACCGCCGAGGGGCAGGGCAGCATTACGATCAAGGCAGAGTCCCGGCTGACCATTAAGGTCGGCGACACGATCAAGCTGGATATGTCGGGCGAAAGCGGGACAGTCAAGCTGTCTGCCAATGATTTCAAAGTGGAGGCCAGCAAGATGGCTTCGGTCCAGACGGACGGCATGCTCAAGCTGGAGGGAAGCACGGTGACGGAAAAAGCATCTTCCGTTTTGAAACTGGAAAGCAGCGGTGCTGCCACGATGACCGGCAGCCCGATTAAGATAGGATAAGCACCATTTGGGGAGGAAAACAATATGGCAAACGGGCGTTTTTTGGGCAGTGGGATGAAATTCCCGCCGCAGATTGACAAAAGCACAGGGCGGTTTGTCGTATCCTCCGGGGAGCAAAGCGTCAAAGAGTCCATTTATCTCATCCTGATGACCCAGAGGGGGGAGCGCTGGCTTGAGCCGCTGTTCGGTGCGCGTCTGCTGAGTTATTCGTTTATGGATACCTCACCGACCATGCTTGGCCTGATGAAGAACGAGCTGACCAGCGTGCTGCTTGAACAGGAGCCGCGCCTGTCGGATGTGTCGGTCAGCATCGACCCGACGGTGCGCGACGGCTGTTTGCTGATTAACATCAGCTATGTGGTGGCACAGACCAACCAGCGAGATAATCTGGTGTTTCCCTTTTATCTGAATGTACAGCCCGAGGAGGAGAATGATGAGCAAGGCAAGTGAGTTCCGGATTGACCCGCGCACGGAAAGCGATCTGCGGGAGCAGATCGCACGTCTGGCGCAGTCGTATACGCCGGAATGGGCGTTTCATCCGGAAGATCCCGATATCGGTTCGGTGATCGGGCTGTTGTTCGCCTCACAGCTTTCGGGCAATATCCGGCGGCTGAATCAGATTGTGGAGAAATATCATACTGAATTTATCAATCTGCTTGATTTATCGCTGCAGGCAGCCTTTCCTGCTGTCGGCGTGGCGGTGTTCGATATGATACCGGATACGGTTGCCGGTGTGCAGGTGCCGCGCGGAGTCAAGCTGCTCGCGGAGAGCGGCGGGGACGAGCGGGTTGTTTTTGAAACACAAAACGAGCTGTTTGTCACCAGTGCAGTGCTGACCGATATCATAGGCGTTTCGGGTTCTCGAGGCTGTATTCGGCCGCTGCGAGGCGATTGGCGCGCGGAGCCTCTGCTGCCCGAAAGTTTGCTGCGCCGTTCGGATATGGAAATGCTGCCGGAGACGGCTGTGTCTCAGGAAGACCCCGCCGCTGAACCGGCAATCAGCCTGTTTGACTATTCCGAGGGCAACATCGCGCGCAGCGCATTGATTTTGTACCATAACAGTCTGTTTGATACGGCGGACGGAGTATCCATTATGGTTTACGCCAAGGATGCCGTCACAGGAGACAGTCTGGCAGCTTGGCTAAGCAATTCGTCCCTCTGCCGCTGGAGTTATTTGTCTGAGGACGGCTTGCGGCCGATCGAGGCCTGTGTGGGCGAGGATGGCGGCGTTATTCTGACGCGCGGCGGAGAAAACCGGCATGTGGGTATTGCCGGAGAGGAGTACGCGGTGTTGTGTGTGGAGGCCTGTGGCATACCGCAGAATGCGGTGGATTTGGCACGGTTGGAGGTCAGTTCCTCGTGTGCGCATACTGCACCCGAGGGAATTATTCACAACGATGAGCAGCTTGACAGCGAAAGCTGTCTGCCGTTCGGCCCAACCGCGTCTATTTTTGATGAGTGCTACATTGGACATGACCGCATTTTCCGTCAGCAAGGCGCAGAGATTGAACTGACCTTTATCCTCAGCTACGAGGATAAGGTGGTCGATTTGCTGCCTGCGCAGGTGGAAGAGGAACTGAAGGTCATTAAGCGCCGTCCGCGTCCGACACAGATCGGGCGTGCGGAAACATGCGTGCAGCGCATGGCAATTGAGTATTTTAACGGCCGCGGCTGGTATCGTCTGCCGATTTCGACCGACTGGCAGACGCTGTTTGACGGCACGTGTGACGGTGAGATTGCCATCCGTTTCGCCTGTCCGGACGATTGGCAGCCGAGCATGATTGGCGGCATCGAAGGGCGCATGCTCCGACTGCGTGTGATGCAGGCGGATAATTGTTTTTTACAGCCCTGCCTGCATCACATGCCGCGCATGGAAACGGTGCGGCTGCGTTATCAGTACACGGGATTGCGCCGACTGCCGCAGCGTGTGGAGCGCATCTGCGGCACGCTGCGCGAGGACGTAACCGAATTGGTACACAGTGGCCAGCCGTTTACTGCATTTGCACCGCTGCCGTACAGCGATAATTCTCTGTTGCTGGGGTTTGACCGTCCGTTCGGCGGTTCGCCTGTGAGCCTGTTTTTTGATATAGAAGAAAATGTACATTTTGAAAGCGCACCGCTGCAGTTTTATTACTCCACGGTGGGCGGCTTTAAGCGCCTGCGTGTGGTGGACGGTACGCGCGCCATGCGGCAGGCAGGAATTGTGCAGTTTTATCCACCGCAGGATTTTGCTCCGTTTGCGGTGGAGGGGCGGCGGCGCTACTGGCTGCGTCTGACGGATGAAACCGGTGCGTTCGACCGGGAGGACCGCTACCATGCGGTTATCCGCAGCCTGTTGACCAATGCGGTTGAGGTACGCAACATCGAAACGCTCCCGGAAAAGCAGTTTTACATCGAAACAGCAATGCCCAATATGGCGTTTCCACTGGATACGGATAATATTCTGTCCGCCGAGGTGTTTGTAAACGAGTTCGGCGCGCTTACACAGGGCGAAATGCGTGCCATGATCGCCGAACGACCGGATGATGTGCGTGCGGAGTATAATCAGATCGGTGAAATCAGCGCATTTTTCGTGCGCTGGTCCGAGGTGGACAGCTTTGATCAGTCCGAACCGGAGGATCGGCATTATCAGATTGACCGTATGCTCGGTCTGTTGCGCTTTGGTGACGGCGTAAACGTGCGTATTCCGCGCGCGCAGAATAATGTGGCAATCACCGTGCGTGTGCAGCGGTGTGAGGGCATGCAGGGTAACCTGCCAGCCGGTGCGGTTAACCGGCTGTATGGTAACATGCTGTATGTCGACCGCGTTTATAATCCGGTTGCCACCAGCGCGGGCAGCAATATTGAATCGGTGGAAAGCGCGCGGCTGCGCGGCACCAATCTCATCAGCGCACAGAACCGTTTGGTCAGTCCGCTGGATTTTCAGCGTGCAGTGCAGGCATATTCTGCGGTGATTGCAAAGGTCAAGTGTATATCGGGCTGTTCGCCCAGCGGAAAACGGGATGGGCGGCTGGTTTCTGTTGTAGTGATGATGCAGGATTATCTGTCCGGCTCCTATTCCTTCAACAATTTGAAAAAGCCGCTGACTGACTTTCTGCTTGCACGCTGCGAGGCGACCATCGCCCCCGATGATTTTTATCTGACCGAGCCGCTGTATATTGAGCTGTCCGTGGACGTTTGGGTGGAAACCACACATGCGGATACGGCTTTCCAGATTCAGCATATGCTGACCGAGCGTATTCAAGAGATGATCGATCCGCTCGGTACGCCGGGCTGGGCCATCGGTGAACTGCCGGATGAGCGATGGATCGGTATGCAGCTGCGCACCGCGAAAATGGATGCGGTGATCCGTCGGTTCTGCGTCAGCGCACGCCGCGTAGAACAGGACGGTGTACATGAATGTGATTTGGCAGAGCTGCCGCGCTCGCCCTTTATGATTGCCGTCAACGGCCGGCATCGGGTGCATGTCACCTTTGTCGGTTGACGGCCCCGAATGATGATGAATTCCGCGCGGACGGAGGTATCCCATGCTGCATAGTATCAAACTAAATGATCAGGATTATGAACAGCTGCTCGGTGAAGCGCTTTCGCGTATTCCGTTGTATACGAATGAATGGACGAATTTCAATGTTTCCGATCCCGGCGTTACCATTTTAGAAAATCTGTCTTCGTTCTCGCTGCTCCAGCAAAGTTTGCTGGATGAAGTCACGGATGAGCTGCGATTCAAGCTGTTGAGTCTGCTTGGATTGCACCCATCCGGCATTTGCGCCGCGCACCTGCTGGTTGCGCCTGAGGACGGAGGAGGACGCATTCTGCCGGCGCAGGAAAAGCTGCTGCTTGGCAGCATGTGCTTTGAGACCAGAGAGCAAACCGAATTGATTCCGTGGTCGATGATGCGTGTAATTTATCAAAGTGGTGGTGAAACACGCGACCTGACCTATCTGTTGCAATACGGGGCGCATGCTTCGGTGCAGATGTTTGGTGCATCGCCGCAGCCGGGCGATGCGGTGTATTTCATTTTATCGGGCGAACTGCATGCTGGAATGACATTGCACTTTTATGCCGGTATCGAGAACGAAAGCTGGCGCAATCCGTTTGATGCGGACGATTCGCTGTCTTTTGCGCGCATGCGTTGGCAGTATTATACAGCAGAGGGTTGGATGGATGCAGCGTGCGAGGATGAAACGCATGGCTTCTTGCTCAGCGGCGGTTTGCATCTGACCTTGGGGCAGGAGGCGCCCGTTGAATGGGACGGTTTTTCTGCAAAAGGAATCGCAGTGCGCTGCGTGCTGGAGCAGGCGGAGTATGATATCGCGCCGCGCGTACGGTCGCTGGTGGGTGGTTTGTTTGAAGTGGAGCAGCGGGAGACACATGCAGCATCCTTCCGCTTTGCCGGTGCGGATGAAATCCGTATCCAAAGCGCGATGACACGCTATGAAAACTTGTTTGTCTATTGTCGTGAGCGTGAGAACGGCCCGTATTTTCGCTATGAGCTGGATCGCGGGGAGGGTCAAGGCCGATTCTATCTGCGGCAGGATGAACTGGACGGCACGGTTGTACTGCATTTTGACCATGCGCGTTTCGGATTTGGGCCGGATACCGGACCAGATGCCATCTGTGCAGTGTGCTATGACCTGGACACTTTGCATCGCCGTCGAATCGGCACTGCCTACGGATATGAGGATCAGCAAATTGAGTTGACCGATTTGCAAGCAGTTTTGTCGGATGGGTTTAGCGTATTAGCGGAACTAGTGCTGCCGGATGGGCAGATTGGTTACTACCGCATTACGCCGAACGACAGAAGAGAGGAAAGTTTGTACTATACAGTGGAAGCATCCGACGGTGCGCTCCATATCCACCACAACGGGATGAGCGGCGCAGTACGACTGTATCTGTGCGATGCGGCCACAACGGCAGGTGAAGCCGGAAATTTGCGCGCAGGTGCGCGCTTGAATGCCGCGCCCGACCCGTATTTTCCGCATGAGCCGTCAGAAGTGTTTTATCATGCGCCTGGACGGGGTGTGGGCGGACGTTCTGCCGAGACAGCCGAGCAGCTGCGCCGTCGGCTGATCGAAGCGCTGCGCTGTCGTTCGAGCGCAGTGAGCGAAGCGGATTATGAGCAGGCTGTGCGCACTACGCCCGGACTCTGCATCCATAAGGTGCGTGCAGTGGCGGATGAACGGCATAATCTTGTGCGACTAACAGTAAAGTGTTATACTGAAAACGATAAGCCTGTGCTGCCGGCGTATTATGTAGAGAAAATTACCCAGCGGCTGGAGCAGTATCACATGATTGCCACACGCATTGAACTGCGTCAGCCGCAGTATGTTCCTATCGATGTCACGGCGGTTGTGCATGTACGGAAGCATTACGAAAATGCCCGTGCAGAACTGGAAGACCTGTTACAGAGGGAACTGGATTATATTCATTCAGAGCATAATTTTGGTGAAACCATTCGGTTTATTGAACTGTATCATAAGTTGGAAACACAGCCGGGGGTTGATGGCGTATATATGCTGACCCTGCATCCCGCGCCGGGGACAGACGCAGTGATGCAGGGGACGGATATTGTTCTGGGCGAGAGCAGTCTTTGTTATCTGGGCCAGCTGACGCTGGAAATCAATACATCGCTTGCCAGATAAAAAAGAGAACGGGGAAAGCGCATGGAAAAATTGCTGAAAAAATATTGTATCGGTATCAGCCGCCTGCGCGGCGGAAGCCGATATGGGCTGACAATTGATGACAACGGCGGCATCCATACAACGGCAGAGGAGATGCGGCATGTTCTGTTCCTTGGTGCGCTGGATGCCGGAGCAGAGGATTGCGAATGGGGACGATTTGCGTTTTCGGCAGAGATGCCGCGCGATATGGTTCTGGTCATCCGTGCGCTTGCATCGGATGAAAATCGCATTCTAAAGGACGGAAAGGCTATTCTGACCGACGATTTTCTGCGCGATCCGAATACGGACGCACAGCATAAAATGCGGCTGTTTGAATTGTCCGATTCCATTCAACAGGTCGGCGCGGATGATATTCTGCTCTATGGACAAAGAGGCCGCTATCTGTGGCTGTGCATCGAATTAATCGGAATAGGCAGTGCGCATTTGCGGGATCTGCGGGTATATGCGCCGGGAGATAACTTTTTTCAGACCTTTCCGGAGGTATACCGGCGCAATGGCGAATTCCTGCACCGGTATCTGTCGATTTTTTCCGCGCTGTATAATGACTTGCAGGAGGAGATTGACGGCTTGCCTGCGCTGTTTGATCCGAATACTGCGCCTGCGGCACTGCTGCCGGTATTTGCGGACTGGCTGGGACTGGAAATCGAGGGCGGATTCCTTAGTGACCGACAATGTCGCTGGCTGATTCAGGCTGGTTTCCGCCTGCTGTCCCGCAAGGGAACGCGCGCGGCGATTGAAGAAATCGTGCATCTGCTGGTGAAGGAGCCGGTATATATTCTGGAGCGTATCGGGCCGGAGGGCAGCCGGGAGAAGAACGGGGAAGACCCATTTGCGTTCACCGTATTGATTGCACGGCGATCGGATGAACAGCTACATGCCAAGCTGCTGTATCTGATTGACCAGTTCCGTCCGATTCGCACACGCGTGAGCATCGTCTTTCTGGGAGACTGCATGGGGATGGACTATCACTGTTATCTGGATGTCAATGCGTCGCTGGTGCAGAGCATCGGCGGCAGCCTGAACGATGGGGCAGCGCTCAATGGGCTGACCTGTCTGCAATAAGTGAGCATACATAGAAGGGGAGTATTGCAATGACAATTCAAACCAGCCGCGACGATACCACGACTACGTTGAAAATCGAGGGTCGTGTGGATACAATGACCAGCCCACAGCTGCAGCAGGCAGTGCTGGAGGCGTTTCAAGGAGGAGAAAAGGTCGTTTTGGATTTTGAGAAGGTGACGTACATCAGCAGTGCGGGACTGCGTGTGCTGCTCATCGGGCAAAAGACCGCGCAGTCCAAACATATGTCTATGGTGTTGAATCACGTCGGCGAGACAGTCAAAAACGTATTGGATATGGTAGGCTTTAGCTCGGTAATGACCATCGAATGAAGAATGGGGCGGGAAGAGTGGCTTTTCCGGCCCTTTTTCCTTGTTGAATGGCAAAAAGGAGGAAATGACCGGTGAAAAATCGGACAAGTCACCTGCTGCGCCTGCTGCTGGGCGGCCTGCTTTGCGCGATGGTATGCTTCGTTTCGGCTGCAGCGGCGCAGACCAGATTGGAAACACTGGATTGCACGCAGTATGAATACAGCATGATTGACCGGTCGGAAGGCTGGTATTGGGATTATAAAACCAAAACGCTGACGCTGATAGATGTGGATATCCGCCCAGAAGTAAAATGGGTTTGGCAGAACGGCATGCCGACAGAGGACAAGACAGTCAACGGTATTGTATTACCGGCGGATTCGACGGTTGTGCTGTTGGGAGAGAACACGGTTTCGGCCGCGGCTTATGGCCTGTACAGTGAGGGAACCGTCCGCTTTGTGCAAAAGACCATTCTTGCACCGGAGGATCTGTCTCAGCTTACCGGTGATGCTAACGGCAAGCTGGAGATTACAGGAGAACAACAGGCGGTCAAGGTAGGCGGCCTGGAAAACGAGGATGGCACGATTACAGCGGGGGAAAACTGGTATAGCGCCGGTGCGACCGACGACGTGGGAACAAATCCGTATGTCTGCATTCAGACGCCGCCGCGCACGGTCATCAATGTTTCTTCCTGCGGTGTGCAGCTGGAGAGCGACGGATTTTACCTGTACCAGAATAATGCACTGAGCGAAAAGTATCCGGCGGCCGGTGAGTATGTATTGACCGGCGTGTCGGATGCCGCCAGTCGGTCGATTGTGGTGCGCAGCGGTGCAAAGGTCACGGTGACATTGGAAAACGTCCGGCTGGATTTGAGCAAACAGCGTTGGAAAACGCCGTTCGTGATAGAAAATGACGCAAAAGCAGAGCTGATTCTCAAAGGAGAAAATGAGCTGCGCGCGGGAACGACCCGTGCAGCCATTGAAGTCGCGGAGGGTGCGACTTTGACCATTTCAGCGGCAAGCACCGGCGGATTGACTGCTGTAGGCGGTGCGGGTGCGGCAGCAATCGGCGGCGGTTCGGATGTGGCGTGCGGCGCGGTGCAAATTCAAGGTGGTACGATTGCAGCAAGTGGTTCGGGCGGTGGCGCAGCGGTCGGGCAGGGTGCAGGCGGCTCAGGTGGCAGTGTTACGGTCACCGGCGGTGCGATGCAGCTGACCGGCAGCTATGGCGCGGCCGCGCTGGGCGGCGGCAACGGTGCGGCTGGCGGTTCTGTTCAAGTCAGCGGCGGCACGGTAACGGCACGCGGCGGTGCTAATGCGCCCGGTATCGGCGCGGGCGCAAATGGACAGAATTTCTCCACGACGATTTCCGGCGGCACAGTGGCCGCGACAGGCGGGAAAAATATCGCCGGTATTGGTGCAGGTGCAGGCGCTTCCGGCTGCAAAACAACCATTTCCGGCGGTACAGTACAGTCCGGCGGAGGTTACGGCGCATCCGGGCTGAGTGCAGGCGGCACCCAGACGGCGGTGACAACCGAGGATGGTGTGATTCCGGTGCAGCCGGAAGATGGACAGCAGACGACGGGCGCGCCCAACAGCATGACCATTACGGGCGGCAATGTTGCCGCAGCACCCGGCGGCGGCAGCGGTGTGTCGGCGGTATCCGGCGAAGTCAGCGGCGGCAGCAGTGTCGCTGTGATTGCATCGGTCAAGGAGCCTGCGTTTGCTCTGCCCAAGGATAACAGCGCGCAGACCTATACCAGCTATCTGGATACGCTGCCGACCGAGGACGATGTACGAGAGGAAAGCGGAGCAAATGATCCAGATGAACCGGATGAGCCAGATGACACAACGGGGCAGGCTGTCGCACAATTTGATGATTTGGATGCATCGGCATGGTACATGCCCGCGTTGGACTTTTGTGCTTCGCATGTGCTGATTGATGCTATCGACGGCGGCCGCAGCTTTGCGCCGAACAGCAGCGCTACGCGCGCAGTGGTAGTCGAAGCTCTATGGCGTTTGGCCGAACGGCCGGAGGCAACGGACACCGAGCCGTTTGACGATGTCTCTGCGGATGCAGCTTACGCTGCATCGGTGGCATGGGGGCAGGAGAACGATATCATTACGGGTGACGGCGACGGCGGTTTCCGACCGCAGGACAGCATCACCCGCGAGGAGATGTGCGCGGTGTTGGCACGATTTGCCGCATGGCGTGGTGATACGTTGCAGGTTTCGCTGCAAGGCAGCTTTGGCGACGAGGATACAATCAGTGCATGGGCGCGTGAGGCAGTTTATTTGTGTCGCGGCAGCGGTCTGGTCAAGGGCCGGGAGGATGGCAATTTCTATCCGAAGGACGCAGTGACTCGTGCAGAATTGGCACAGATGTTATATAACTTGGAGGATATCCACACCGATCAGGGGGGTGGCATATGAAAGAACTGTGTGTACCGGCTAAGTTGGAGCAGTTGGACAGTGTACTGTCATTTGTGGACAGTGAACTGCATCAGGCAGGGTGCGAAGAAACGGTTAAAACACAGATTATGGTTGCCGTTGAGGAGATATTTACAAATATATCTCAATATGCATATCCAAAACAGGAGGGGAGGGTGACCGTTCAACTCCAAATCATCGAATCGCCTGCGATCGCGCAGATTGAAATAATCGATCAGGGTGTGCCGTATGACCCGCTGGAGAGGCAGGACCCGAATATTACTCTGTCCGTAGAGAAGCGTGACATTGGTGGGTTGGGTATCTTTATGGTCAAGCAGATGATGGACGAGGTATCCTATCGTTATGAGAATAAAAGCAATATTTTAACCATTCGAAAAGCGTTGAGTGAATGAACGGGAGCGCAGAACCGTGAAAAGACGGCGCGATATTGCAAGTACGGCAGAAAGGGGGAAACGGATGCGTCAGCGACGGTTCGACCGCGTTTGGGCAGGATTACAGCATTGGAAACGACGCGGCGTATTGCTGGCAGCGTTGGCGGGCATTTGTGCGATGCTGGCACTGGTATGGGCTGGTGCGGCCCGGATGATAGGACATGAGTATGTTCTCACCGATGGGGAACGGCACGAAACCGTGCGGCTATATCCAGGTACGGTAGACGAGGCATGTGAGAAAGCCGGGTTTGGTAGCTTGATTGTGCGGGAGCAATATGAGTCCGGCGGAACAACCTATTTAACACTGGGTGATGCCTTGTATGCGGAGATTACGCGCGGCGGAGAAACCATGACTGTGCCGTTTTCTCCCTGTACCGTGGCACAATTGCTGGAGGAAAATAATATCATCCTGACGGAAGATGAGGTGGTGACGCCGCCGCTGACTGAGTATCTGTCTTATGATGCAGGTATTTCGATTGTTTCGGTGGTGTACGAGACTGTGACCGAGTGTGAGGAAATCGATTACGGTATTCTGGTGCGCGAAAGCGACACGCTGAAGCAGGGAGAGCGTAAAATCGTGCGCGCAGGCGTCAAGGGAGAAAAGCAGGTTACATATCGCGTAGCGATGCGGGACGGCGAAGAGGTGCAGCGCACTGCGCTGACCGAAACCATTGTGACCGAACCGGTAGATTGTGTGATTGACCGCGGAACAGGTGGTACTGAGACGGAGAAGCCGCAGGAGGAACTGGCGTGGGATGAAGGAGTCATTTTCCCCGGGCAGCAATCCGGCGGAGCAGATACGGATGAACAGAATGGTGCGGATGATGCCTTGTCCGCAGTGAGTGGAGGACTCTCCACGGCGGGAAAAGAGACGGTCTGGTCCGCACCGACCAATGTTACGGTGGATACGGCAAACAAGCGCATCACCACACCGGACGGCACGACACACACCTATTCAAGCGTGTTGACGGTTAAAGCGACTGCCTATCATCGGCAAGAGGAAGGCGGCTTGATTACGGCCACAGGCACCACAACGCAATATGGTACCATCGCAGTCGATCCTTCGGTCATCCCACTTGGCTCACGCGTGTTTGTTGTAGCAGAAGATGGCACGAGTTGGAGCTATGGCCCAGGTTTGGCAGAAGACACCGGCGGACTTATCAAGGGCAATCGGATCGATCTGTTCTTTATGACGGGAACAGAGGCAACCAATTTTGGTGTGCGTACTGCAAAAATTTATGTTCTGAACTAAGTCAATGCGCTGTGTGGCATACTGCCCTACAAAGTAGCGCGAGAAAAAGAGAAGCGCGCGGTTTCCGAAATTTCGGAAGCCGCGCGCTCTCTATTGCCTCAGATCAGCCCTGGTTAGCCAGGTTCTGTTCGTAGGATTCAATCATCTTTTTCATCGTGTGACCCGTACGACCTCTGAGTTTAGAGAGGTACTTGTCTGTTGTCTCTCCGGTAAAAATCTTGATTTGCAGGCGCATGGTGCCGTCTGCTTCGGGTGTGACAAAGATCTTGTCAATATACTTGTCTACGAAATCCTTGTTGATTATGCCATGAGCGGCATCCCGTTTGGCATCGTGGAGCACTCGGCGAATAGTGTCGATATGCTTTTTAAATTCCTCTTTGGAAAGCTGCTGCTGTTCCAACTCGTAGATCTGCCGCTCGGCCTCGTCAATTTCCTTGTCACATTCTTTATTCATGGAAAGAAAGTCTTTATCAGAAAGCTGACCGGCAGCATTGTAGCCCAGCAGCTTGCTTTTTTTCTTGCGGGAAAGGTCGGCTTGTTCCCTTAGTGCAGTGATCTGCTTGGCGGCGTCCCCACCATCGGCCAGAGACTTATACATCTCAATATATTCCTCAATCAGTGACTCGGCGTCGGCCTCTGTCTCGTTGAACACCTCAAAGAGCAGGGGTTTTAGTTCTTCCTCGTAGATGGCAAAAGAATTGCAGGAATCGGCACCGTTTTTGATTTTCCCGGAACAGACCCATTTGCTGTTTTTGTTTCCGTACTTGTCTTTGCTGTCTCGCCGGTAATAGGCTGTGCCACAATCGGTACAAAAGAGTTTGCCAGTCAAGAGGTTTGCATGGTTGCAAATACCTTGACGGTTTTTCACATCCTCGCTACGCTTTTTCAATACCTTGTTAGCCTGTTCCCAAAGTTCCTCGTCTACAATAGCCGGGACAATCTCCCCGGTTTCATCCTTGAACATGACCCATTCTTCCGGGGGAAGGAATTTCTGTTTTTTAGTAAACAGGTCAATGACTTTAACTTTGTTACCCACATAATAACCCTTATATTTGGGGTTGGAAATCATGCCAGACATGGTAGTATGGGCAATCTTCTTGCCGTTGTGGTTGCGGTAGCCCTTTTCCCAAAACAGGTTTTCGATCTGCTTCATGGAATACTGGCCGGTGGCGTAGAGTTCAAATAGTTCCCGTACCATGGGAGCCTCGTCATGATCGATCACTAGCCGCCCACCGTCTTTGACATAACCGAAAATACGGCTGTTGCCTAGCACAACATTCTTTTTGATAGCTTGGGCATGGCCAAACTTTACACGGCTTGACAGTTTGCGTAGTTCGTCCTGGGCAATACCAGACATGATAGTAAGTCGTAACTCGCTATCCTCATCCAATGTATTGATATTGTCATTTTGAAAGAACACACCAACCCCAGCATTGAGTAGTTCACGGGTAAACTGGATGGAATCTAAGGTGTTACGGGCAAAACGGGAAATTTCTTTTGTTATAACGAAATCAAAAACACCGGCTTTCCCATCGTCTACCATCCGGTGAAAGTTCTCCCTCTTTTTTGTGGTGGCAGCAGAAAGACCCTCATCAATATAGCCCTCAATATATGTCCAGTTTGGATTTTTCTTGATAAAGTCCTCATAATAGGAAATCTGGTTGCCCAAGGAGTTGAGTTGCTCATCCTTTTCAGAAGATACACGGGCATAATAAGTGACCCGCATGGGGATGTCATAAATGGACTTCGTTTTTAACTGCTGGCGTGCAGTATGTATATCCATGTTCGCCACCTCAAAAAGTTCGTTTTATCATTATCTATATTATACAATATTCGAAGAAAAAAACAAGGGGAAAGACGTTCGAAAAATTACTTTTCGAACGTCTTTCCCTTTTAGTGTTGCTCAATTAAACGGCGCATTTTACGCCATTCTTCCTCGGTAATCACTCCACATTCCCGAAGGTAGTCATTGTAGTAGTGCAGCCAGGTCTGACGGACAAGTACCTCCGGGGGGGATTTCTGAATGGTCTGCAAAGGCAGCCCTCCTTTGCAAGTAATTTTCCCGGATCTGGAAAAATTATTCAGCATAGATCAACATCGAAGAAGGACGACGAAGAGGGAAATTTTTTTAACGGTTGCATTTGCAGATGCAATTTATTAGGGGATGCTCGGCCTAATTTGGCAATAAAATCGACCATACTTAATGTCTCCTTATAGTTATAAAAGGATTATCCATATATTCAGCAGTATCATACTCTACAGACTGACCGGGAGCAGAATAGACCTTAACTTTTTGAATTCGACGCATGAGTGCTTCGAAGGTTGCGGGGGACTCATACTGCACATCGGTGTATTGCTTGGACAGGCACAGGTTAGAAATGATGTAGACCTTTGTATAACAGGCCACACGGTTTGTATACCGACATGACAAGTTTAACGGATAACCGTCTAAGTAGTTGAGCAAATCGCGGATTTTGAAATTACTGCCGTATTCGTCCAAGAGTAAAACATCTTCACCGGCATAGCTGTCGAATGGATGAGAGTAATCGGTTACCCGGTAAACACCGGAATAACTGTATTTCTCCATGACACCTCTGGTTTTACCGGTTCCGGTAGGCCCCCAGATGTAGACTGTCTCCAATTGGCGAAAAGTATCTCTATACTGCTGTTCCCGAACCGCCTGCCTAGCCCGCTCTATTTTTTCTAAATTGAGCAAGTAATCTGGATTTTGCTCTAAAATTTCATAGTTGCTCAATCCGTCTTTAATTAGCTCATATAGTATAGTCAAATCCGTTCGCTCGCCTCGCCGATCAGTTGGGAGGTCTCCCCATTCTTCAAAAGTACCAGGAATAATGGTATCAGATTTAGGATCTTCTGCCCACTTACCGGATTTTTGAACATAAGCTCGATTCTCAGCATTACTCCCTAAAGATGGTTCAATATGTGCGGTAGGAAATATGTTTTTAATGGTGGAAAAGCGTATAGCCGAGGTTTTGGAAACAAAATATATGTGAGTATGCATTGTTTTCTCTTTGAGTCCTACTTCGTCGGCCATACACCAATACGACAGATTTAACCTATCTAATGTTGCTCGTATTTTTTCGTGTTTCCATGAATCTTCTGGGTTATTAATTGTCAGCAGATATCGCCTATGCCTAGTATCTCGTTCCAATTTTTTCACATCCTTCTATTTGGTACAAGGTACAGAAGTGGCCTGGGTAATACTATCCAGGCCACCGAGCCGTCCGCCTTACGCTTCGCTCGACGGACGGCAGGAATCATTTAGAGCATTTATACAGATTTGCCTCATTCGTTTTTCATTTAACACTATTGGAACCTTGATAAAATGTAATTCTGAACCTTGGAGTAAAACCACACCTTCCCCACGATTGAATTTTCTACCCTTAATTTCTTCACGGAAATCAGGTAGAAGCATTTCATAAATGGACTTTACGGCTGCGCCTAATATTACGACTACACCATAGTTTAGACGGCTACCAGCAGGGAAAGCTACAGCATCTGGACGTTGCATGGACATTATAAGACGAACAGACAGAGAACGACCTAAAAGTAAAATTTCGCTTACCTTACTCATCACTATAGATGCCAGTTTTTTGTCTGTGTACATTAAAGATAAAACTTGTGCCATGTATTCATCCCAAATTAGGGTAATGGGATTTCGGCTACTGTCTTGACCAGATTGCCGAGCGAGCAATCGGTTGTGTACAATATCCAAAGCTGATAAGGTGTTCGTATAAAAATAATGTCGTGGGCAATCGAGAAGATATGAGAAGCTATCATCACCTTTGTAATCGGCAAAGAATATGGTTCCATGTGGTTCCATAATTGCAAGCTTTGCAAAAATTGCATTTTCCAAATAGCTTTTTCCACTTCCACTCATACCGCAAAACAAAATATGGCTATTTGTTTTGGGAGACAGATCAATAGAAATAGGTTTTTTCTCATGGAAAGTATTCCAACAGTCTAAGTCATATCCTAAAATAAGGTGATTTTGATTTTCATTATAGTTCATCATCATAGAGGGGATCCGGCTTGTTATGTGATCGTTTGCTGGAAATTTCAAAATGTGGTATTTTTCTGGCCTTAATAATATCCACGGTGTTCTCATCTGCAAACACTACAGAAACACTGATAGAATCTCCCCAGTCAACGATATCGTAGATTTGAAGTGGCATATAGTATGAGCCATTAATTAAAACTAACTCTGATGGAACACCGTTTAATTCATGAGCACGTAGCATTTGTGATAAAGTTCGATTTAGCTCACGTTTTATTTGAGTTGGATCTACTATATCTCGGACACGCACTATAAAATTAAATACAACATAGTTGTTTTTTATAGAAATTCCGTTTGGAAGTTCAATAGAGCTTGGACTTGATGGCATAATGATAGCTGTATAATCAGACATCGAGCGGAAAACAAGATACATGGCGTCGCGGACATATTCATAAATGTTCTCTGCCCATATTTCAAGTTGATTATTTCTTTTTTGATTTTCATGTGATTTACGAGAATCATTGCAATTTGCTTGATAAGAAAGAAAAAGAATGTATATCATTAATGGGATGCCAACAAAAAATCCTAATATATGTTTTACATATTCGCCAAATAGTCGTGAGCATATAATAAAGATGAGAAGAGCAATGGTGAAAAATACAGATAATATTAGACAACAGATTCCAATATTATGGATAATAAATTTCCAGTCTCCGGTTTTAATTGCTTCAGCAATTTTTAAATCAAAATCAGTGAATCTGTTTCTTATTGCTTCTTTGATTTTCATTTGAGCCTCTTTTCTGATGGGCGGTGGTTTTTCCACCGCCCATACATATTAATGTCTTACTTGCTTGTAGGGGGTTGAACGGGATGCAGCGAAAGCGGATTTCCGTTGCGATCAAAATCGATATTATAAAGGCCGCGTCCGATCTGATCGTATGGAAATACTGAGGGATCCATAGTGACTGTCTGTGCAGCTTCTCCTTCTACGCCGCGTGAGGGGGCTACAAAGTGCAATTCTATGAAATTATAATTGTTTCCCGTCTTTTTTGATACACCTGTACGATGTACTTTACCAACTACAGTTATACGCATCATAATCCTCCTTGGTAAAATAAAAATTGAGGAGCGCTCCGTGGTTAATAGGATAAAAGGGAAATTCAGACAAAGCAAGGTGCAAAAATATTTTTAAATATTTTGCTTTTGTACCATGACAATTTGTAAATGATTTGTTAGTATCAAAAATATTGATGTAAAAAGATATAGTGAGGAGGAATTAAAATGGATAAGAAACAAGATAACAACAACTATATGGGAATAAATGCAGTAGATCAAGTTGCGATTCAGCTAACAAATGAACAAAAGAACTATAGCAATAAACAACTTTATGAAA
Source organism: Agathobaculum sp. LCP25S3_E8 (assembly GCF_052117165.1). Taxonomy (NCBI): domain Bacteria; kingdom Bacillati; phylum Bacillota; class Clostridia; order Eubacteriales; family Butyricicoccaceae; genus Agathobaculum; species Agathobaculum sp. LCP25S3_E8. Next base: position 427 of record NZ_JBQKJR010000045.1, on the reverse strand, counting down.
TGATGAGATCATTTAAAGAATGGTCAAGTTGCATAGCACAATTAGATACTATATTTGTTAAACTGATAATGGATACATTTAATGGTCAAGATGCTTTTTTAGAGTCTTTTAAAAAACATCTTGGGTTCCCTAAACTTAACTCCGGTGCAAAAGAAGATAATGGCTCTTTGGAGGGGATTGGAAATGTCAAGAAATGTGCAGTCTGGAAACACCCAAAATCTGAAAAGCATGGTAATACAGCGCAGTTTTCCGAAGTGGAGCGTAGCGGAACGCAGGAAAACTGCGGCAGCACCGGTCAGGCTGCCTGCTGCGCCCGCATCCACTCCCGGTACTTCACAGGCGGCAGCCCAAGCGGGTTGCGTGTATAGACCCTGACGCGGTTGTAGTAGATAAAAATATAGCGAAAAATGATCGTTTTGACTTGTTC
>NZ_JBQKJR010000044.1:0-26091 GCF_052117165.1 Agathobaculum sp. LCP25S3_E8 | reverse complement strand
TGCGATCTCGGCGCCCTTCTTTGCGCCTTCTTCAAATACATCGCATACGGCGACCACTTCCGCGCCGCGGATGCGGTTCTGAATGCGCTCGATATGCTCGCGGCCGATCATGCCGCAACCGATGACTGCAATCTTGAGTTCCATAATATCTTTCCTTTCTATGCGCATTGCGCAGTTATTCCTATAATAAATTTTTCCAAAATCTCCTATTCAGATTAGCTTCCGGGGGGCCGCAGCCTGTACTGCAGCCCCGGAGCACCCGGAAGAGAAAGAAGAAGAGAGAGAGATGTTTTTTTATTAAGCACGCTTGGCGTTCTTGCGCATGTCGAGAATAACCGAACCGACGATAATGATACCCTTAACGATGTTGGTCATATTATCGTCTACCTTCAGCATAACCAGACCATTATTGATAACGCCAAGGATCAGGATACCAGCTAGAACACCGGATACGCGGCAGATACCGCCGGTATGAGAGGTGCCGCCAACGGTTGCGGCTGCAATGGCATCCAGCTCGTAGTTCAGACCGGAGTTTGCTGGGTCAGCAGAACCTGCGCGGCCTGCCAACAGCATGCCGGCGATTGCAGCGCACAACGAGCACCAGACATAAACAAGGATTAGGTTCTTCTCGACGTTGATACCGGCTACACGTGCAGCCTGATCATTGCCGCCGATCGCATAGACATTCTTGCCGAAGCGGGTCTGGGTCAGCAGGAACGCCGAGATTGCGAACATAACGAAGAACACGATGATGATGATCGGAAAAACACCGCCAATTCGATAAGAGCCGAGGAAACGGAAGTCATCGGACAGGTTGGAAACCGGACGGTTGGTATACATCTTCGCACCCGCGCGGCAGATCAGCTGTGCGCCTAGGGTAGCGATGAACGGTGGAATCTTGGTGTAGGCGATAATGGCACCGTAGATCGCACCGATGCCGGCACCGAGCGCCAGACCAATCAAGATAACGACCGGTGCGGGCAGCGTGCCAACGCCCGGCAGGATAGCGTTTGCGTAGTCGGCCGGCTGTACGAGCGAGGCCGTAATGCAGGCAACCAGCGCAGCGGATGCGCCGATCGTCAAATCAATGCCCTTGGACAAGATGGCGAACATAACGCCGAAAGCCATGATACCCTTGACTGCTTCGCCAGAAAGCAGGGTCAATAGGTTATTGATCGTGAAGAAACTCGGTTGCACGATGCTCATGATGATGACCAGCACAATCAGTACCAACCAGATTGAGTTTTGCGACAGGAATTTCTTTTTATCAAATGTTTTCTGCATACCGTGTACCCCTCTTTCTTATTGCGCCTGTGCGTCGGGCTGGTAGGGCTCTTCGCTGGTGGCATATTTCAGGATCAGCTCGCTCGAGAAGTCCTTTCGGTCAACAATGGCAGTCATTACTCCTTCGTGCATAACAACGATACGGTCGGACATGCCCATAACTTCAGGTAGCTCACTCGAAATCATGATAATGGCTTTGCCTTCGCCAGCCAGTTTGGTGATCAGAGAATGGATTTCTGCCTTCGCGCCAACATCAATGCCGCGGGTTGGTTCGTCAACGATCAGGATATCCGGATCGGTTAACAGCCAACGGCCAACCAGAACCTTTTGCTGATTGCCGCCCGACAGGTTTTGGATGGGCGTATCGATGGATGGCGTTTTGGTATTGAGTTTTTTAACGTATTCCTCGGTATCCGCGCGCATCTTGCTATGATTAAGCGGAAATCCGTATTTTTTCAAATTAGCGAGAACAGTGTTGTCCTTGATGCTCAGCAAGCCGACGATGCCGTTGCCGCGGCGATCTTCCGTCAGCAGACCGATTTTGTTTGCGATCGCGTCCTCAGGGGACTTGATATGCAGCTCTTTTCCATCCTTAAAGATTTTTCCACCCGTAACGGTGCGCATGCCAAAGATAGCTTCTGCCGTTTCGGTACGGCCTGCGCCAACCAAACCGGCCATACCAAGGATTTCGCCGCGATGCAGCTCAAACGATACGTTTTTCACCGCGCGCCCAGCCGAAAGGTTTTCGACCTTGAGGATGGTATCACCGATGGGGCAATCGACCTTTGGGAACATATCGGTCACTTCTCGACCGACCATCAGCTGGATGACTTTATCTACATTCAGGTTCTCCGCACGGTCGGTAGCGATGTACTCGCCGTCGCGATAGACAGTAATATCGTCTGAAATGCGGAAAATTTCGTCCATTTTATGCGAAATATAGATGATGGCAACATTCTTCGCCTTAAGTTCTGCGATAATGCGGAACAGATGCTCAACCTCCGCGTCGGTCAGCGACGAGGTAGGCTCGTCCATGATAACAATTCGGCTGTCATAGGAAACTGCCTTGGCAATCTCGACCATCTGCATCTTTGCAACGGTCAGATTGCCCATTTTTTCGTCCGGATCCACATCCAGATTCAGCTTCTGGAAAAGGTCGATGCTGTCCTGACGCATTTTCTTGTGGTCAACGATCAGGCCCTTGCGCGGTGCACGCCCTAACCACAGGTTTTCACAGACGCTGCGCTCGGGTACGGGCGATAACTCTTGATGGATCATGGAAATACCGGAATTGAGCGCTTCGAGCGTATTTTTGAAGTGTATTTCCTTGCCCTCAAACACAATCTTGCCTGATGTGGGAGGATGGATACCAATCAAGCATTTCATCAAGGTCGATTTGCCCGCGCCGTTCTCGCCCATCAGCGTATGTACGGTACCTGGTCTTACTTTGAGCTGTACGCCCTTAAGAGCACGTACGCCGGGGAATTCCTTGACGATATCGGTCATCTCGAGGATATATTCTTGGCTCACTACTTTTCACCCCATTATCGTTGTGTCTTGATTTAAGCAAAGGGACATCGCGAGCAATGTCCCTTTGCGTCTGCCAATGTTATTATTCGTAATCAGCTACGTTGTCCGGGGTGACAGGCTCGAACGGTACCCAGCAAATGTTGCCGGTCTCGTCGGTCTCGTAATCGGTGCCGTCGTTGATCGGATTGCCTTCAATCAGGTTTGCAGCAGCCTTAACCGCACCATAGCCCTGACCGTTTGCATCCTGGAATACAGTCATCGCGAGCGTGCCGTCCTTAATAGCCTGAACGCCGTCAACAGTCGCGTCGATACCGACGATCGGAATGGAGGTCGGATCCAGACCCTGCGCCTTCATTGCTTCCACTGCGCCCAGCGCCATCGCGTCGTTGTTAGCGATGATGCAGTCGAACTCGGTAGTGGTCAGCAGCGGGGAGATCATGTCCATCGCAGTAGCACGGTCATACTCAGCAACCAGCGGAGCAGCAGCTTCGGTCGCATTGATGCCGTTATCAGCCAGACCCTTGAGTACGGATGCGGAGCGCTGCTCGGTATGTACCAGACCAAGCGTGCCCTGCAGCATCAGATACTTGATATCGGTTTTGCCCTGTTCCTTAAAGTAGTTTGCCAGGAACTCGCCCTGATAATAACCGGAGGTGTTCTCGTCGGAAACAACCGCTGCGGACTTGCCAGCTTCCAGTACGCTGGTATCAGCAGGAACACGGTTAACAAATACAACCTTCATGTCGCCAGCAGCCTCGATACACTGCTGTGCGGTTTCAGCGTCGACCAAGTTGATCAGAACAGCGTCGTCACCCGCGTTGCGAGCAGACTCGATGAACTGGATCATCTTGCCGGTGTCGTTCTGTGCGTCCTGCGAAGAAAGAGTTACGCCCAGTTCTTCAGCCGCAGCCTTGGAGCCAGCTTCGAGAGTGCTCAAGAACTCGTCGCGCAGCGACATGATCAGTGTCATGCTGTAGCCGTCACCAGAGCCTGCGGTCTCGCCGCTCTCAGACGGAGCCTGCTCGCCGCTGGAAGTGCTGCCACAGCCCGCCAGTGTCATGGCAAGCATTGCCGTTGTCATTAAACCTGCTAAAAGTCTCTTTTTCATGTTTGTCCCTCAACTTTCATGAAATTTTCAAGCACCGTGCACGTTCCCATTTTTTGAAATGATACGGTTTCGCTTGATCTGATTTAGTTTTACAACATGTTTTGCATCCCGTCAACTGTGTTTTGACGTTTTCTACAGTTTGTACATCTATCATTGCCGAATTATTACAATTTTGTCTACACAAAATTGCAATCTTATTGCTTTTAACCGAGAAATAATGGGTTGCATTGGGGATAATCGCCCGAAAAATTGTGCAGCAGCAGCATGATTTTGCGAACGCCAAAATATAATTCTCATAATTCAAATATCATATATATGTTTCAAGAAACTCGATATATATAGAAAAAATGTCATATATTTCAAACATAAGTTTCGTATTTCCATCAAATGCAATTTTCTTATATGAATCTAAATAAATAAATATTTTTATCCAAACTGTGCACGTGCACAATTTTATGAATATTTGTATATTTAAGTTGAACATGGACTTTTTCAATAGAATATGTTATGCTATCTAATAAATAAGGAGGGAAATGCCTTTATTTCTCATAAACGGGGTGTGTCTATGGCTATTACAATCAATCAAATCGCTGAGATCTGTGGTGTTTCTCGTGGCACTGTGGACCGCGCACTTCATAATAAAGGAAATGTACGTCCGGAACTCGCGGCGCAAATTAAGCACGTTGCGCAGGAACATGGCTATACGCCAAACCGGGCAGGCATGGCGCTTTCACGTGCGTCCCATCCGATCCGGATAGGCGTAGTCATGCACTCTACACAGACTCCATTTATGCAGCTGGTATTGGATGCGTGCCGCAGAGAGGCAAAACGCCTGTCAGCGTTCAGCACTAAGGTCATCTTCCGTCTGTCCCTGACGCTTGATCCAGTCGAGCAAGTCTCCATGATTGAAGAACTGGTCGAGCAGCAGCATATCAGCGGGCTTGCCATCACCACATTGCACAGTATTTTGGTCGAAAATAAGATCAACGAACTGATTGAAAAGTATAATCTACCGGTCGTCACTTTTAATACTGACTTACCTGCCAGCAAGAGATTTTGCTATGTTGGGCAGGATAACTTTGCGGCCGGGCGCACCTCAGCTGAGCTAATGCGCCTGATGACTGGAGGAAATGGAATTGTTGCGCCAATTATTGGCCCTTCGGAATATCATTTTGCCTATTCCGAGCGATTATCTGGCTTTCAAAGTGAAATGGAGCGGATCGCGCCCAATATCCGTTTGCGACTGACCAATCTACCAAACGATGATTCTGAAAGCGCCATGCATGCAACACTTGCTCTACTGGATCAGGTACCGAACCTTGCTGGCATTTATGCCATAACACCGGGTTATGACGGTGTCTGCCAAGCACTATTACAAACTGGTCATGCGCAGAATGTGCAGCTGATCCTACATGACGAAATCCCGACGAACTTGCGATATGTCAAACAGGGTGTGGTGGATTTTGTCATAGGCCAGGATGCGGAGCTACAGGGCTCGTTACCGTTGAGCATGCTGGCAGACTTTATCCAGCTTCAGCTGCGTCCGCCCAAGCGGAATGTGTTCACCGATATCCGTGTCCTACTACGTTATAACATTGATAACCTGCTCTGACTTAAGGAGGCCTATTATGTATAATCCGCTTCTGTGTATCGACCATATCCGCTTGTCGGGTTGCTTTGCGGTATGTCCGCAAACGGGAGGCGGATACCTGCCCTGTTCCTCTACAGACTGGACACTGTTCTGTGTGCAACAGGGAGCAGCAGAGGTAACTATTATTGCTCAAACCGTGCACGTTCACGGCGGTGATTTTCTATTGATCCCGCCAGAGTCCTGCCATATGATCGGCATTGCGGACAACAGCCGCGTTCTGGTCGTCCGCTTTAATGGACTTGCAGCACCACTACCTGGAGCTTTTGGCTACCTACCTTCGTCTGATGCAACGGCCATGCGTCCTATCCTAACCCTGCTTAATGTTGGCGGGTTGACTGGGCAGGCGCGTGACTGCGTTCTTGAAGCTCTACTACTTCAGCTAACTGCGCAACCAGCCTTTTCATTTACGCCACCACCGCTATCATCCTTGCCTCTACGTGTGCTGCGCTACCTCAACGACCATTTCCGCGATGACCTATCACTGAATGATCTAGCTGATGTATTCCACATTTCGGTTAGCCATATCATCCATATTTTCAATCCGTTGTTCCGCCTATCGCCCATCCAGTATTTAATCCGACGGCGCATTGGTGAGGCACAGTTGATGCTACGCTGCACCAGCCTGAGCGCAGGTGAAATCGCTGCGCAGGTCGGCATTATGAATCGAAATTATTTTTATCGCACATTTAAGCGCCTGACAGGGCTATCGCCCAGTCAGTACCGCAATGCGTTTTATATTATGCCTAGCTGACAGCACAGCGGGAAAGGATGACGGTCTCATGCAGTGTCGGAATGAAACGGGTGTTCTGCCCGGCTCGGAATATTTTTTTAATACTGTCAGCGCAACAACGCGGCGACTACTATACTATATCAATTTTTGTGGGCATTATTATTGTGAGCGGGGATACCGAGTACGACGCGGCCAGATCGACAACCTGCTACTAATGCTGATAGATAATGGGGAGATGCGACTCGAATACCGCGGCCGCCGCTATATGGCAAAGCCAGGTGACATTGTGCTAATGGACTGCAATTTCCCGCAGTATTACGACACGCCGGATTATGCAGATTTTTACTGGCTACACTTTGCCGGGGTAAACACCTTTTCCCTGTGCGATCATCTAATACAGTTACATGAAGGAATTATTTTCCAAGCGCCATACAATGAAAAGGCAGCCTCGTTACTGCGGCTAATCGTCTCACAGTATGTCAACCACCAGTCGGTCGACCATGCCGAGCAGTCCCGGCTACTTTACAGTATCCTATGCTATTTGATGCCTGGGGCGCAAACTGCATCCCAAACAAGAGTAAATGATCCGGTGCAGCAAGTGATTGGTTACATTAACACGCATTTAGGTGAAGATCTGAGGCTAAAACGCCTAGCTGCCGAGGTATATCTCAGCCCGGCGCACCTGATTCGGCTGTTCCGTGCTCAAACTCAGCATGCACCACACGAATATATTATACTCACACGTATAGACCGAGCCAAATACCTGCTCAAAACCACCACAATGCCGGTCAAAGCCATTGCAGTTGAAGTTGGGTATCGTTCAGAATCAAGTTTTACCAATGCTTTTGTCAGACGAATCGGTATTTCACCCATTCAATTCCGGAAACTGCCGCTCGGATGAAATCTTTTCTACTGACTTATCTAAAAAACATAGCGATCTGAGCACAGATGCTCGGGTTGCTCTCAGTTTGTTGAATTTTTGCTCGTTTTAATCTTCAATTGAAGTAACAGCAGTACATTACTAAAAAATATGCAATACAATTTTGATTTCATTAGATAATTAAGATAGACCGACATTCACATCTGCATTAATTGATTCTTGAACAAATTATGACTATACTGGTACCTGTACACTTTTATTTGCCAGATCATTAGTGCACTCGTGAAAGATTGTAACTAAATTAATATTTGCCAAATAGGATATACAGCTTCGGGTGTTTTATATCCCGTTATGTAAAGAAATAGACATATGGCTGCTTTGCCAGACGTTCGAGCCGTAGCAGGCCAACAATAGTAACTTTTCCAGCTACGATGTGAACGACACCCACATCTGCTTGTAGTTCGAGCTGTATCCCGATGTGCAGCAGCGCTCTATTTTCATCGCGAATACTGTCTATCTTTCCTTTTTGCTTTATGGAATTAACCGTCCACAGTTCATCATCTGTGAAATCTCGATCATGATCGTGTGCATCATGTGCTCTACAATGAGCCTGATTATCACGCTGCTGTACAAGCAGCCTAGCTTCAACACATATATTCACACCTTCGGCTGCAATATGCCTATGGTGCTCATCTGATAGCTACTATACTGCGGCCCACTGGTGCGCCTAATTTTCCGCACTCTGTTCCGCCGTCAGCTTGCTGCGCAGGCTGATACACCCTGCCGCAGCGCAGCACTGAGTTGACACCGTCCAGACATCCTCCCTATCTCCCCTTTTTCGTCCAAAACATAGTCACATCTAATATCTTACATGTCGTACAAAAATCCCTGCGGGCAGTCGAAACTGCATACAGGGATTTTTGCATGAAGAGAAAAAGAATATAGAGAAAAGGTTATCCTATTAGGATCATGTGGAAACTGTGTGAAGGAACCGCAAGAACGCTTCCTTGCCTTCCGGCGTGCGGGCATATACACCGGCATGCTCCAGCACTTTGGCAAAGACCAAACCGGTTTCTTTATAGACCGCATCCAGCGCGTTTTCTTCGGTAAGCTCGTACTTGTCTCGGAAGCCCATTGCCCATTCGGCATGAGAAGCGGTGAGCGGGTCAGCGGTTAAATCTTCGCCAGCAGCCAGTTTTTGCGCCACAGCAGCCAGTTCAGTCTTAAGACGGGCAGGCAGAACAGCCAGACCCATGACTTCGATCAGGCCTATATTTTCTTTTTTAATGTGGTGCAGTTCTGCGTGAGGATGATACAGACCTAAGGGATGTTCCGGCGTGGTGAGATTGTTGCGCAGCACCAGATCCAGCTCATAGTCGCTGCCGCGACGACGGGCGATGGGGGTGATGGTGTTGTGCGGCTCGCCGTCCGTTTCCGCGAGGATAACTGCGCTTTCGTCGGTATAGCCGCGCCACAGCGTCAGAATGCGGTCGGCCAAATCGATCAGGCGCTGCGGGTCGGCAGCGGTGATGCGAATGACCGACATGGGCCACTTGACGATACCCGCCTGCACATCCTCGTAGCCGGGGAAGGTAAAGGGAGTCTCGATGGGCGCCTTTTCCATGGCGAAAGTATAGCGTCCGCCTTGGAAGTGATCATGTGCCAGAATGGAGCCGCCCACGATGGGCAGGTCGGCGTTGGAGCCGACGAAATAATGCGGGAACTGACCGACAAAGTCCAGCAACTTGGCAAAGCATGCCCGGTCGATCTTCATCGGGGTATGAACTGCATTGAAGCAGATGCAGTGCTCGTTGTAGTACACATAGGGGGAATACTGCAAGAACCACGGCGAGTCGTTGATCGTGATGGGGACGATACGGTGGTTCTGACGGGCCGGATGATTGACCCGGCCGGCATACCCCTCATTTTCCGCACACAGCAGGCAGCGGGGATAGGCAGAAGCGGGCATGTTGCGTGCTGCGGCAATAGCCTTGGGGTCCTTTTCCGGCTTGGACAGGTTGATGGTGATATCCAGTTCCCCGTATTCGGTCGGTGCTTTCCACTGTACATCCTTTGCGATGCGGTCGCGGCGGATATAGTTGGTATCCTGACTGAAACGGTAATACCAATCGGTGGCTTTTTCCGGACTCTCCTGCCGCAGTTTCTGGAAGGTTTCGATTACCTGCGCGGGACGGGGCGTGAGGGCGCCCATCAGCGCGGTGTCAAACAGATCGCGGTATACGATGGAGTTCTCTTCCAGAACACCACGCGCATGTGCGTCGTCCATAAGAGCATCGAGTACAGCAGGAAGATCGATGTCCTCCGGCATGGTCTCTTCCGGGGGCGTGTAGCTGTCCAGCTTGAGCACGCCCAGCAGGCTGTTGACCGCCCAGATTTCTTCACAGGGCTGGATGAGGCCTTTGCGCAGCGCATAGGTCACCAGCATAGCAATGGCTTGATCGCGCTCCATGCTCAACCCTCCGTATAGCCGTGGGGATGGTTTTTATGCCAAGCCCAAGCGGAGGCTACGATGGTGGATAGGTCGTTGTATTCCGGCTTCCAGCCCAGCACCTTGACAGCCTTCTCCGAAGAAGCGATGAGCTGTGCCGGATCGCCGGCACGGCGCGGCGCCATCTGCGCGGGGATCGGATGACCGGTGACCTCACGGGCTACGTCAATGACTTCCTTGACCGTGAAGCCGACACCGTTGCCGAGGTTGAATACGTTGTTTTCGCCGCCGTTCATCAGATAATCCAGCGCCAGAATATGTGCCTGTGCCAGATCAGTGACATGGATGTAGTCACGAACACAGGTGCCGTCCTTGGTGGGGTAATCCTCGCCAAATACACTGATTTGCTCGCGCTGGCCAAGCGGCACTTGCAGGATAAGGGGGATCAGGTGAGTTTCCGGGTTGTGCGCTTCACCGATCTGACCGGAAGCATGCGCACCGCAGGCGTTGAAGTAACGCAGAGCCACATATTTCAACCCATGCGCACGGGATACCCAGCTCATCATGTGCTCCATGTCAAGTTTGGTCTGACCATAGCAGTTGGTGGGGCAGGTGGTGTCGTCCTCCAGAATCGGAACGCGTTCCGGTTCGCCATAGGTGGCAGCAGTGGAGGAGAAGACGATTTTGTCAATACCATGTGCGACCATGGATTTCAGCAGTACCATCGTGCCGTGCAGATTGTTGTCGTAATACTTGAGCGGGTCGGACATGGATTCGCCGACCTGAGAGGAAGCGGCGAAATGGATCACGCCGTCGATCTGCTCTGCTTCGAACAGTGCGTCCAGTGCCTTCTGGTCGCGGATATCCAACTCATAGAACTTTGCCTTGGGGTGAACCGCGGCACGGAAGCCGGTTTGCAGATTATCTGCTACCACGACCTCACGGCCTGCGTCGATCAGTTCATATACCGTATGGGAACCGATATAGCCGGCTCCGCCCAACACTAAAATTGCCATGTTACAGGTGCGCTCCTTTCACATTATCGCAGTCATATCGTTTAAGACCAGAGTACCGTACCGCCTACCGGACGGATTCGCAGCACGTGGCAGCAGCCTTCGCCCAGTGCGCCTTCGATCTCGCTGCGGAACTCAGCAAGAATGTCCAGAGGGACAAAAGCCTGAATGGTTCCGGCGAAGCCGCCGCCATGTACACGGCAAGCGCCGCGGCCCTGAAGTGCACGCTCCGCTACTGCGAGGGCAACCGCCATAGACTGCTCCTGTACGGCACCGGCAGGAGTGATGTCCTGCAATTTTTCCCACGAGGAATGACCGGACTCGTTGACCAGTGCGAGGAAAGTGCCCATATCGCCGTTGGCCAGTGCGTCGGCTTGCGCTGCGACACGCTGGTTGTCGGCAAAGAAGTGAAGTGCACGGAGTACTGCACGATCGCCCACTTCTTTGCGCAGTGCAGGCAGATTGCGAAGCACTTCCGCTTCATCTACTTCACGCAGTACCTCTTTGCCGAAGAAAGCGGCAACGGCTTTCATTTCACGCGGAACTGCGGCATATTCATCCGTCAGGTCAGCGTGGTCTGCGCCGCAGTCAATGATGCACAGAGCATAACCAAGACTGTCCAGATCCACCTGAAGCGCGCGGACAACCGGAGCGGCAGGATCGGCAAAGTCGATCGTGACAGCGCCGCCGACCGAGGATGCGGTCTGATCCATCAGGCCGCAAGGCTTACCAAAATACACATTCTCAGCCTTCTGACCCATCTGCGCAATCGTCACCGGATCGAGCTCGTCCCGGCAGAACAGGTGGTTCTCAATGACACCGAGCAGCACTTCGCATGCCGCAGAGGAAGACAGTCCGGAGCCGGGCAGTACGGTAGAGGTAGCGTATACGTCAAAGCCTGCTACGCTGTAGCCCTTCTGGGCTGCCTGCGCCGCCATACCGCGCACCAGAGCCGCGGTGCTTTCCTTTTCCTCTTCCTTGGGATCGAGCGTGTCCAGATCGACTTCCACCATCGGCCAGCCTTCGGACTGGAAGCGGATGGTGTTGGTACCATTCGGGCTGGCACAGGCAAAAAAGTCCAGATCGACTGCACCGGCCAGAACGCGGCCGTGCTGGTGGTCAGTATGGTTGCCGCCGATCTCGGTGCGGCCGGGGGCAGAGCACAGAGCGATAAGAGTATCGTCTCCTGCGTTAAAGCTTTTCTGGAACTGGTCCAGCACGTTTGCGATCCGCTGACGGGCGGCGGCCAGATCATCGTATAACAGATGAGACAGAGCCTCGTTCAGTTCTCCGGCATCCAGTGCGCGGCGCACATCACCTAATTTTTGCATGGTTTGCTCACTCCTTTGCAGCCGTACGGCTTATTCTGCCCGCAGGACAAACAACTTGGAATCAAAATCGCAGCTCGGGGTTTGACCTTCGCGACACTCGCCCGCCGAGCTGTCGCTCGTCAGCAGGCCGATGTTCATCAGCTCGTCGCCGCCGTGCACCCACTGCCCGTTAACACGGTACTGCACATCCGACTCAAGGCCGCAGAGTTTGACGCGGCGGAAGGATGAGTTGACCTCATTGAGCATTTTGTACCAGCCGACAATCGCGGTCTTTTTGTCCTCGCTGACCACCATCCACGCAGTATAATTGCCCTCAAATGGGCTGAGGAGGCGGTAGAAGGTGCCATACTGCAATACCGCACGGTATTTCTTCATAAATCTGACCTGCTCGCGCACAGTCATCAACTCTTCTTCCGTCAGACGGTTCAGATCCAGCTCGTAGCCGAACGTGCCAAAGCAGGCGACATTGGCACGGGTCTTGAGCGGCGTAACGCGGAAAACCTGATGGTTTGGTACAATGGATACATGTGCACCAATGCTGCTGACCGGGTAGCAGAGCGTGGTCCCATACTGTATCTTCAGACGCTCGGCTGCGTCCGAATCATCGCTTGCCCAACCTTGCGGCGCATAGTGCAGAATACCTGGGTCAAAGCGGCCACCGCCCGATGCACAGGACTCAAACAGCACCTGCGGGAATGCAGTCGTCAAACGGTCGTATAGGTCGTACACACCAAGGATGTAGCGATGGAACAGCTCCCCCTGCCTATCGGCTGGTAGAGCGGCGGAAAACGCCTCAGTGATACAGCGGTTCATGTCCCACTTGATGTAAGAAATTTTAGCCTCGCGTAGCAGCTTGGCCATGCTTTCAAAGATAAAGTCGACAACCTCCGGACGGCTGTAATCCAGAACATACTGATGCCGTCCCTGAGCCATGTTGCGACCCGGTGTGCGGATTACCCAATCCGGGTGCGCGCGGTACAGGTCGGAATCCTTGTTGACCATTTCAGGCTCAAACCACAGGCCAAACTTCATGCCCAGTTCCTCGATACGCTCCGCCAATCCGGCTATACCATCCGGCAGGCGCTTGCGGTTTGGCGTCCAGTCGCCCAAACCCGCTCTGTCGTTATTACGCTCACCGAACCACCCGTCATCCAACACGAACAGCTCAATGCCCTGCTTTTGCGCGGTTTCGGCGATGTGTAGGAGCTTTTCTTCGTCAAAATTGAAGTAGGTCGCTTCCCAGTTGTTCAGCAGGATCGGACGCGGCCGGTCACGCCAGTAGCCGCGCGCCAGGCGTTTCTGGTACAATCGGTGGAAGATTTGGCTCATGTCGTTGAGTCCGTCAGACGAATAGACCACCACTGCCTCAGGTGTCTGGAAAGATGCGCCTGGCTCAAGCTTCCACGCAAAGCCGAACGGGTTGATACCCATTGTCAGACGTGTCACGCCCCATGCGTCCACCTCGGCCTGAGCCAGAAAGTTGCCCGAATACACTAGGCTGCACCCAACGACCTCCCCCTGTCTCTCATTAGTATCGCGGCGCTTGAGTGCGACAAAGGGGTTGTGGTTGTGGGAAGATGTGCCACGGATACTTTCCACACTTTGCACGCCCGGCGCGAGCGGTCGGACATGAATGTGCCGTTCGCGCGACCATGCGCCCGAAAGCTGCACCCACTCATATTCGCTGTCTGGCAAATCCAGACACAGGCTCATCGCAGTATCCACGGTGACGGTCTCACCGCCGTCGTTAACCAGCCGCGCCGAACGCGCAAGAACACCTTGTCCAGCGAATAATGTATACAGCAATTCTAACCGAACACCGATTAACTCATCGCGCAGAGTAATGCGCAATGTCTCTGCCTCGTCGTCCGCTTCGCAGTAGGTCGCAGGCAAACCCGTAAGCGCAGGCTTACCCTGCAGCACCTCGTGCGACAGATAAGTAAAATTGGTGATCGCACTGCCGTTGCCTTGTAGGATACGCACCGCCGGATGGCGGAAGTCGCCCGTGCCATAAGACGGGTATTCCTGCTTGACATGGTCGAGCGAGAACCGATCATCATCCTCAAACGCGCACGCTGTCATCGAACGTGTCACCATTTCCAACAGGTGGTCGAAGCTATTCCGATGCGTGACCGCCTTGCCAAAATACAGCTGTCCCAGCTGGTCGTTAGGTAAAATCTTCATAATATAGCTTATTTTGCCATTAGAAAGATGAAACGTCCGACTCTCCTGTTCAAAGTAGATGCTCATAGAGTATCTTCTCCTCCTTTTTTCTGTCTATTACCCCCATGAAACTGTCAAAGACGTCGACAAACGCTTTCATGGATTTGCAGCAGGTTCAACCTTCCAGCATTTTCATTTCCTCAAGCACGCGCTTGTGCTCCTTCTCCTGCGATTCCTGCTCGACCGGCTCGAGATAGCATGCAAAGCGCCGCATTAGAATACGCGCATTGCACAGTGTGATCACTGCAAAGCCGCACAAACACCATAGGAACGCTGCCAGCGGTAGCAGCGCTATGTCCAGATAGGTCAGCACCAACGGCACCACATGGAGCAACACGATTGCTAGCGTGCCCGGCACATTGCCAACCGCAAAATACACGCTGAGCTTGAATGTATCGCGCATACTACCCTCAAATGTCGCCATTACAGGGAAAGCATACATCGCCAGCACCGCCAGAATGATCACCGCACCGTACAATACCACCGAGCAGTAGCACAATGGCTCGGTCATCAGCGCGCAGATGCGCAGGTCGATCGCGAGGAACACCGCCCCAGCCACTAAGCAGAGCATGGTGAGCGTTGCCTTTTTGAAGTTGTCCCGGAAGCCGCTCCAGAACTCAGCCAAGGGGTTGATTTCCTGATAGCGCACCAGCTTGAGCATCGAGTAATACAAGCCGCACAGACCGGCACCTGCTGTAATCAACGGCAGGAGCGTCACTACAAACAGCAGGTTAGCCACGATAATCGTGCCTACCGCCGTGCAGATACGTCCGAACCGACTGTCATTATCCAGAAATCCGAGTGCTCCCCTCATCCCTGTTCACTCCTCCTGTAAAACATACGCCAAAAACTGTCCCACTGCTTCAATATGTGTCGCGCCAGCGGCAATCCCTAACGCGCAATCCACATACGCGTTTTCCTGCGTGACCAGCGTGCTGTCACTGATGTCAATCCCAACCGGAATTTCGCGCTGCCTCCCATCCTCCTCAGTATGGATGACAGTAATCAGCCGGTCTGCATATTGCTCCGCCAGCGCCTGCGTCCGCTCGTCTTGCAAGTCTATCAAACGCCCACTTTCTCCCAGCCGGGCGAGGTTTTCCGTTTCCATCACGATACCATCCATGGTACCACTGTCAATCAGCACGACCGTTTTTTCATAATAATGGTTTCCGGTCACGCTGCTCTTTGTCATATCATAATAATTTTCCGTATCAAATGTGATATTCACCTTCGTGGGGTCTTCCCCGCAGAAATCAACATACCCTTCCCAAAATGCCGAATGCTCGCCGATGTCCGCAAAGGTGTTGACATACAGCAGATATACATAGCTTTCGCGGTTTGCGCGAATGTAGTTGCCAATCAGCAAGCCCACGATCAGCAGCAGCGCCACACCGCCCACGATCCACAGCCGATAATAATCCCACAGATACCATAGCTTTTGCTTTCCCAGCAAATGCGAAAATTTTTGTTTTTCCTGTTCTAACCAGTCTTTCATACTTTGTTTCTCTCCTGTGCAAGGGGAAGGCAGCCAGGGCAAGGGTGGTTGTCCCCTGCCCTGCCACCAAGGGGAAGTTAGTTATAGTTTGCCGCCGGATGTCGCAATACCCTCGACAAACTGCTTCTGGAAAATCAGATACAGCACAATCATCGGGATACAAGCCATCAGCGCCGCAGCCATCAGCTGCGGGTAGTTCGCCGCGAACTGGCCCTGCATCTTGGCAAGTGCCGCCGATAGCGAGGTAGTGTCGCTTCTGGTGCAGGCGATCATCGGCCACATCAGATCCTTGAATGCGAACACCGCCGTGAAAATGCCCAGCGATACCATGCCGGAACGGGTCAACGGTGCCATGATCAGCAGAAACCTCTGTCCGATGTTACAGCCGTCTATGCTGCCAGCTTCCTCCAGATCCTTGGGTAGGCTCTGGAACGAAGTTTTCATCAGATATGTACCAAACGCGGAAACCAAGCCAGGGAACACCAGCGCAAATGTGGTGTCCAGCAGGTGCATTTTGGAAACCATCAGATACTGCGGCAGCAGGAATATCTGCGGCGGCACCATCATCTGGACGAGCACCATGCCGAACAGGATGTTTTTGCCCGGAAACCGCAGGCGGCCGAACGCATATCCGGCCATCGTCGCGGTGATGACCGCGCAGAGCACGCGGAAGAAGATCATCAGCAGAGTGTTCTTATACAGGATCAGGAAGTTATAGTTCTTCCATACGGTCGTGAAATTATCAAACTTCCAAGAAGATGGGAAGATGACAAACGGGTCGATCGACGTCGATTCCGCCACAGTTTTAAAGGCGGTCAGTGCCATCCACAAAAATGGGACGATCATGATGATTGACATGATAATCAAAATGACATGAATCACCACACGGACAATCTTGTCCCTTGTGCGTACGCTATCCATCACAATCCTCCTCCCTTAATTGTAGAATACGAATTTCTTCTCGAGCTTCTGCAGCACAAACGTAATCACCAGAATGAACAGCAGTAGCATGACAACCAGCGTCGAGCCATAGCCCTTGTTATCTTGCGTGAAGGTGTACTGATAGAACAACAAAACGACAGATTGTACTTTACCAAATGCAATGTTAGTCTTGTCCATAATCATATAGATCAGGTCAAACACCTGTAACGCCGAAATAATGCGGGTCTGCACGATAAAGAAAGTCGTTGGACTGAGCAGCGGCACGGTGATCGAGAAAAACTGCCGGATGCCAGATGCGCCATCAATATCCGCCGCCTCATAATAATCGTGCGGGATCTCCTGCAGGCCTCCGAGGAACAGCACCATGTTATAGCCGATGATCGACCAGACACCAATAATACCGATTGCAACCCAGGTGAACGACGGACTAGAGATCCATGCGATGTTCGTATTGAATACATGGTTGAGCAGGCCGAACTGCTGATTATACAGCCACTTCCACACCATGGCGACCGCTGCAGGCGCCGCAACCATGGGGAGGAAAAAGATCGTGCGGTAACCTGAACGAAAGCGCATCTTCCGGTTGAGGAATACCGCAAGGACCAAAGCAATGACAATTGAGAACGGCACCTCGATGATCGCATATTTGAAAGTGTTAAGTAGCGACTGCCAGAACTCCGAACTGGTGCACACACTGGAATAGTTGTCAAGGCCGACAAAGGTATTGCCGATACCGAAGTCGCCGGTCTTATGCAGCGACTGCCAAAGGGTGTTTACAATCGGCCAGAAATTGAGCACGACCAGACCAATAATCGCGGGCGAGACCATTATCAGGCCCCATGCCGCTTCATTTTTCTGGGCTTTCGTCATCTTTTTTATCTTTACCAATGCAAGCCCTCCTTTCTGCAAAAATTTTTAGGGTTTGCCTTGTGGTCGGTTGTGATAAGCCGTTACACTCTCCCGAAGGGGCAGACCGGCCGTCAGGCAAAACGGGATTGCAGCTTACAGCCCCGCTGCAATCCCCTGTCTGCCGCCGGCAACGAATTATTTCTTCTCCGCCTCCAGCTCAGCTTCCATGCTCGCCGCCATCGTCTTGAGCGTGTCCGCCATAGTGGACGGGTCATTATATGCCGGAACCAACTCCTGCTTAGCGTTTTCCGCCCAGATGGTCGCACGGGAATACGGATAAATGACCAGTCGGTCCGAACCTTCGGTCACATTCAGGTACGGGCTAAGATCCCACAGGTCGGCGCGGGCGTCAACCCAGGCATCCGAGGTTCCCATATATGCGCTCATAGTCACACCCAGCTCAGCCTGTTCCGTCTGGCCTTTTTCCGAGCACAGATAGGAGATCAGCGAGTAGGCCGCATCCGGGTTCTTGGTCGCAGCAGAAGCCGCCCAGCCAAGGCCGTTATAGATCGAAACACGCTCGCCGGCATCGCACTGGCCGTTGCTGTTGGCATCATAGTACGGGATGTTAACAACGCCCCAGTTGCAGTCATATTCCTGCAGGGCCGCCACGCGCCACGAGCCCATCAGCTGCATCGCTGTAACCTGCGAGGTGAACATATCGATCTCGCCGGATTCGGACATCATCGACTGCGCAGGCATGCAGTCCTTGACTATCTTACCCCACATTTCCATCGCTTCTACCGTCTTGGGGTCATCCCAGCCAGATTCGTCCTTAGCGTCGTTGATAACATAACCACCATAGCTGTAAATGATATTGTAATAGCCTTCTTGGTTCAGGTCGGTATCCATCGCCATGCCGTACTTGCCGTCCTTGGTCAGTGCCTTCCCGGCCTCGTACAGGTCGTCCCAGGTCCAGTCATTGGTCGGGTATTCGATACCAGCTGCATCAAACATGTCCTTATTGTACCACAGGGCAATCGTATCGTAATCCTTCGGGATCGCGTAGTATGTGCCGTCATCCTGCGTATACAGTTCAACGATGTCCTGATAGTAGTTGTCCATGTCAATGGATTCGTCCGCTGCAATGTAGTCGTTGAGGTTGAGCAGCAGTTCCGCGTCCATATAACGCTGGGCATTGTTAGAGTGCATCCAAAATACATCTGGCATCTGGCCGCCGGAAGCGCCCGCTTCCAGTAGCGTCCAGTAGTTGTCCCAGTTGACTACTTCCACCTGCACGTCAACCCCGGACTCTGCGCTCCACTCCTCGCAAATCTGGCGAATGCCTTCCAGCTGGGTCGAGTCCCAGATCTTTACATTGAGCGTGCCAGCGTCCTCGCCCGAGCTTGCATTGCTGCTGTCACTACTGTCATTGCCGCAAGCGGTAAGCATGCTCAACCCCATTGCCGCCGCCATTGCCGCCGCTAGAATTCTTTTCAACTTCATAATTCTTTCTCCTTTTCTTTGAATTTTCAACCCGAAGTTGATTTTGTGATTTCATTGTAGCATTGCGACTTTGCTAGAAGTATATCCTCGTGTGTGGCAAACATGTAAAAATGTGTGGCTTTTTTCTTCTATTTGCATCGTCATTGTTAATTTTAACTTCTTTTTAAGCTACATATTGTTTATATTGCACTAAAAATTATATATTTTGCGTTTTGCACAAATTTTACACTCACATTTTTCCTTGTGCAATATCACATTTTTCTTGCCTTTTTATTTGTTGAAATAATATAATACTATCAAATATTATCAAATTGCGAGGTGCTGCATGATAGACGTAAAGTTCAAAGCCGAACGAAAATCCCTTGTTATGGAAGTCTTTTCTAGCGAGCCATATTTCCAATCCAGTGCTTTCCCGCAGGAAGGTGCGGCCGATCTGCAAAACAGTTACCTCGGTCCGTCACCTTATCACGTCAACTATTGCGGCTATGAAATCTGTTACCCTGGCTACGCCTTCGGCCCGCGCTCCCGCACGTCCTATCTGCTGCATGTGATTTACAGCGGCAAGGGGAAGTACTATGTCCCCGGCAAGGTATATGATGTTTCCGCAGGGCAACTCTTCCTGATCTATCCAGGCGTGACTACCACCTATCAGGCAGACGTCGAAGACCCATGGAGCTACGGCTGGATCGGCTTCAGCGGGCATCGGTCCGAGGCGCTGCTCTCGCAGGTCGGCTTCTCGCCCGATCATCTGGTCGTCACGGTAGAAGATGTCGAACCGCTCCGCCAATGCATTCTCAGTATCATGGATACTCACCGCATCACTTATGCCAACGAGTTATACCGCACGGCCGAGCTACTGCGCTTTTTTTCCTATATTGCCGATCATGCCGAGGAGAGGCACCAAACTGCGCCTGCCTATTCCAAATCGGTCTATGCGCAACTCGCCATGCGCTACCTGGACAGCAATTTCACCACCAACATCAAGATCGCCGATCTGGCCGACCACATCGGCATCGACCGCAGTTATCTGACCAAGAGTTTCCGGGATGAGTATCAGATATCCCCGCAGGAATACCTGATCAGGCTACGCATGGAAAAGGCCGAGCAACTGCTCACTGAAAGCTCCGAATCCATCTCCGTAATCGCCGCGAAGGTCGGTTATGCGGATGCTCTGGCATTTTCCAAAATCTTTAAGCAGCGTATCGGTTCCAGCCCATCGGAATACCGTAAGCTGCACGAAAACGATGCACAGCGTGCAAACGAGCCATCGAAAGAGATAAAGGAGCCAATACCATGACCAATGCTGAAAAACTTCACAGCCAAACACTTTACAAATGCAGTGATCCCTCCCTGCTGGAAGAGCAGACTCGCCGCCTTGATCGGCTGTATGACTTCAACCACAGCCGCCCCAGCGAGCGTGCCAAACGAGATGCTCTGCTGCATGAATTGCTGGCTGAGTTCGGAGAAGGAAGCTATATTGAGCCGCCGTTTCATGCCAACTGGGCAGGAAAACATGTGCACTTCGGCAGGCACGTTTACGCCAACTTCAACCTGACCGTCGTCGACGATACCCACGTCTATGTGGGCGATTATACCCAGTTCGGGCCGAACGTCGTGTTGTCGGTCGCGGGACATCCGATTGACCCAATGCTGCGCGAGCAAGGCTACCAGTATAACCTACCCATCCGTATCGGACGCAACTGCTGGATCGGCGCAGGGACGCTCATCCTGCCAGGTGTAACCATCGGCGACAACACCGTGATAGGCGCCGGCAGCGTCGTCACACGTGATATTCTCACCGGTGTCGTCGCAGTCGGTAACCCTTGTCGTGTGCTCCGTCCCATCGGGGAGCGCGACCGCACCTTCTTTTTCCGGGACCGGCCTATCGATTATTATACACTGTGACGCAAAAGGCGCTTTTCTGCAACAGAAAAGCGCCTTTTACAAATAGAGAAGAGGTGAATCTTGCGTTAGCTATAAATAAATTTCCCGAATCTTTGCCTCAATGTCCTCATCCACATGAACGGATGCGCGGTGCCGCTTTCTATACTCACCGGGCGATATCCCGTTTTCCTTACTGAACACCTTGGCAAAGTAATTAACATCGGCAAATCCGATCATTTCTGCCACAAGTGTAACTGTCATATCGGGCAACGGCAGCAGCTTTTTGGCATACTCCAGCTTTTGCAGCTTGAGAAACCGTCCCGGCGGTGTACCAACCGCCCTGGAAAACAGGCGAGCAAAATGCGCTGTTGAGATACCAAGCCGCTCCGCGACCTCATCTACCCCAGCAATATGTGCAAATTCCTCCCGTATGATACCAATGCCCGCATTCACCAGCAACGGATATCCGCTGCTCTTCTCATAAAGACGCGCCGTTTCATGCAGTCGCATAAGTAGATAATAGGCCGCTGCCGAAATCTGTTCCACACTCTGCGGAGGTTTCCCCAATGCATTTGCCGTTTCCAACAGGTCAGATAGGCCAGTCTGGCAAAATACCCTTGCCTGCGCAAGCTGCATCTGCAGCACCTGTGTTACCAACGTACCGCTGAGCACAGCTGCAACACATTCACCCTGCTGCAATGCCATAAGGCTGCACTTGCCGCCGCCCGACAGCATGACTGCCTGCCCGCGTTGAAGTGTACCCATCAGGACATCCGACTCGATCTGCAATCTGCCCTTCGCCACTGCCAGCACTACCACTCGCCCCTGTTGCAACAACAACGTGTGGGTTTCCTGCGTCTCTAGTGCGGACAGCACAATCCTGTCGACCCAAGCCAGTTCAGCAATGTTTTTTTCCATTGCCGACGTCGGCTTTTCCTGACAGAACAGAAATGATTTCTGCTCTGGCTTATGCTCCTGCTCTGACCGATGTTCCCGCGAATGATCAGCCATGCCAGAACCGATCAATGGCAGATTGCCTGCTCGGTATCCTTATCGAATACATGGATCTTATCTACCTTGACCGCCACGGTATACATCTCCTGCTCAGCTGGGCGAACGTTAGACGGCATACGTACGATCAGTTTGATGCCCGCGCAATCCATATACAGGTAAGTCTCTGCCCCCATCAGCTCGGCCAGATCGACCATCGCAGTGATTGTTTCGTCCTTCGGCTGTCCGTTAACTTCCATAAAGTCCTCCGGACGGATGCCGATGATGACCTCCTTGCCGACGTAGCTTTCCAGCGCTTTGGCCTTTTCCGCGTTCAGCGGCAAGGCAAACTGATCGAAATTCGCCGTCAGACAGCCTCCATTTTGGATAATTGTCGCATTGATAAAATTCATCTGGGGTGATCCGATGAAGCCGGCAACGAACAGGTTGCACGGGCTATCGTACAGTACCTGCGGCGTGTCAAATTGCTGGATAATGCCATCCTTCATTACGCAGATGCGGTCGCCCATGGTCATAGCCTCGGTCTGGTCATGGGTTACATATACAAAGGTGGTATCCAGCTTGCGGTGCAGCTTGCTGATCTCGGTGCGCATCGAGGTACGCAGCTTGGCGTCGAGGTTGGACAGCGGCTCGTCGAGCAGGAATACGGCAGGGTCACGCACCATGGCGCGACCGAGAGCCACACGCTGCCTCTGGCCACCGGACAGCGCTTTGGGCTTGCGGTCAAGCAGATGTTCTAGATCAAGGATACGCGCCGCCTCATGCACCTTACGGTCGATCTCATCGCGCGGCACCTTGCGCAGTTGCAAACCGAACGCGATGTTCTTATATACCGACATATGCGGGTACAGCGCGTAGTTCTGAAATACCATTGCGATATCACGATCCTTGGGCGCAATGTCATTAACCACACGGTCGCCAATACGCAGCTCACCGCGAGTGATATCCTCCAGACCGGCGATCATGCGTAGCGTAGTGGATTTGCCACAGCCAGACGGACCGACCAGGATAACAAATTCTTTGTCCTTAATTTCGAGATTGAGATCCGGGATGGTTTCCACATTGCCCGGATAGGTTTTGTTGACATGGGTAAATGTGATACTTGCCATTGCAAACTCCTCCAAAGTGTTTATACCATTGTTGGGCTGTCACCAAAATTACTTTCTACTTGCAGGATACCACCGCATCTTTATCTTTCGCAACGGTAACTTTCTGATATAAACAGTAAATTTCTGATATTTGTTCAGGCGCATTGTAATTCTCACTGCGCTGTGCTACGATAGAACAACAAATCCGTGAACAGGGAAAGCAGGTGTCATACTATGTCGCTTGAAGAATACCGCAAGGCTTACCGTCTCGGCCAACGGGTATACCGGGCTAGCCTCACGCACGGGGAATCCCCTTTCCTACCGGTGCTCGAACATATCATCCAACACAGCTCTATCGTATCTCACCAGACACTTGGACTGGTAGAAATTCCGATAGAGCAAGTCGTCGGCACCTATTATGCCGGCCGCCAGCCGACATTCACACACAGTTTTCTCCCGCTCATGGATGAAAAGAGCGAATTTGCACAAAAATGGAGCCGTCTATGCGACGCACATCTGTCCACCGGCATCCGCGACCCAATCAAGGCCTATGAATTCATGAACCGTTTTTATGTAGTCGAAGGACACAAGCGCGTCAGTGTGCTGCGGCATTTTGGCGCTGTATCCATCCATGGCACAGTCACGCGCATCCTTCCAGCGCCAGACGACTCGGAGGAAAGTCGCATTTATGCAAAATTCCTCTCCTTCTACGCGCTAACCGGCATCAACTATCTGTGGTTCAGCCGCGAGGATGGCTTTGCCCAATTGCTCGCCCAAGTGCATCCCACCGCTCCAAATACCCAATGGAACGAACAAGACAAGCGCGACTTTCGCACGTTTTATACTATGTTTCGCCGTGCTTTCGAGGAAAGGGCAACCGATCGCATGACCGTCACCGTCGGGGATGCCATGCTGGTCTACTTTAATATTTACGCCTATGCCGATGCCCGTCGCAAGCCGCCCGCCGCACTGCGGGACGAACTCGAACGGATGTGGGACGAAATCTGCAATCTGGATATGGACCGTTCGATCCATCTGGTACTCAAGCCGACCGAACGCCGCCCGCTATTTTCCGTTCCCTCGTCCAGCCATCTGCGCATCGCCTTTATCCACACGGCCACGGCTGCAACTTCCAGCTGGGTATACGCCCATGAGCTAGGGCGACGCGACCTAGAGTCCGCATTTGGCGAGCAGGTGGAAACCATCTGTTTGGATAGTGTCGATACCGATGCCAAAGCACAGCAGGCGCTTACCGCCGCAATCTGCGACTTGTCCAATCTAGTCTTTACCACCTCGCCGCGCCTACTCCAGCCCAGCGTGCAGGCCGCGTTGGCCAACCCCAAAATTGCCTTCCTCAACTGCTCCCTCAACACTGCGCACCCGTCCATCCGAACCTATTACGCCCGGATGTATGAAGGGAAGTTCCTCATGGGTGTCATTGCAGGAAGCCTCGCAGCGGATGGCCGCATCGGTTATATCGCAGATTATCCAATCTACGGCACCACAGCCAACATCAACGCCTTTGCGCTGGGTGCCCAACTGGTCAACCCCCGCGCCCAGGTCTATTTAGAATGGTCGCGCACCATCCACAACGACTATCGCGAACGCTTACAGCAAAGCGGCATCGTCTACATCTCGGATCAGGACATGATTGCAGCCGGCGCATCGCTGCCTCATTATGTTGGACTGTACCATACGGATGGCAAAGATCTGTCCAATCTCGCTCTGCCACTGTACCGCTGGGGCAAGCTGTACGAACGCATTGTGCGCAGCTATCTCAACGGCAGTTGGAACAGCGACCGCGTCGGCACACATGCAATCAACTACTGGTGGGGTATGGACAGCGGCACTATCGACCTAATCTGCTCGCGCAGCCTACCGGACGGCACGCAGCGGCTTGTGCAATGGCTGAAGCAGGGCATCCGTAGCGGCGCATTCCATCCGTTTTCCGGATGCATTCGCACCCAGTCGGGTGAAGTACTCGATTACCAAAGCCGTGCAATCACACCACAGGAGCTAATCACCATGAATTGGCTGTCGGACAATGTGATCGGCAGCCTGCCCACATTCGACACGCTCCTGCCCGAAGCGCAGGCCCTTATCCGCACACAGGGAATCCAGAAACCATGAATATTTTAGTACTTGCCGATCAGGAATATCCGCCACTGTGGAATCCGCTGCACCCATACCGGCATAAAGACGTCGACCTTATCCTGTCCTGCGGCGATTTGTCTCCGGATTATCTCTCTTTCATTGCCACCTACTCGCACGCTCCTGTCCTATATGTCCACGGCAACCACGATGAACAATATAACACCCGCCCGCCACTCGGCTGCATCTGCATCGACGACCGTATTTATCGCTACCGCGGTGTGCGTATTCTTGGGCTTGGCGGTTCAGTGCGCTACAAGCCCGGCGCCCATCAATACACTCAGCAGGAGATGAACCGCCGTGTGCGCCGGCTGTGGTTCCCACTCTGGAAATACGGCGGCTTCGATATTCTGCTGACTCACGCGCCTGCGTTCGGCCTGCATGATGGCCCAGATTTGCCACATCAAGGCTTCCGAGCCTTCCCCGCACTGATGATGCGCTATACCCCCGCTTACATGGTGCACGGGCACACCCATCTCAACTATGGCAGGCAGTACCCGCGCCAATCCCAATTCGCCCAAACTACCATTATCAACGCTTACGAGTACCATGTTATCACGCTATGACCGGCGCGTGCCATCGTCACAGCGCTGCTCGGCTAAGCGAAAACACCATACTATCATCCCTGCATGATAACCTAATTGCCATAACAAAAACAGGTATACACCAAAGTGCATACCTGTTTTTGATGCCGCCAGCTGGAAACAAGCTTAAACGGTATCGCGATTGGAAGAATTTCAGGCTTGGGGAGGCAAAAAGCACTGCCTAACCTTCGCATTTGCGACCAGCGGCTACGCCTTTGGCCGCATCTGGCTGTCCCCAAGTCATAGTACGCACCATAAAAAGTGATATAGTTTAGAGGAGTTCGCGTTTAATGCGCTCGAGGGCTTCAGGAGCCTGCTGATCCATCTTCTCCGGGAAGCCGAAGTAGGACACGCATATGATGTTGTCGCCGCCGACCTTGGG
>NZ_JBQKJR010000043.1:0-27355 GCF_052117165.1 Agathobaculum sp. LCP25S3_E8 | reverse complement strand
TCCTTAAATTCTTTGCTGTAACGTTTCATTGCGATCCCCTCCGTCTCTGTTCGTTCAGTTTAACAGATTTTTGGGGAATTTGCGACTGCACTTACAGGGTACTACTCCACAACTCCTTTCAAACTGCAACGGACAATTTTTATCTAAAACACAAGTATTGGGGCAAGTTTTTTCAGCGGCGCAAGCCGCAAAAGGCGGGTTTGGGGTGGCAACCCCAACAAGTATCTGACCGGGGGACAAATGAGCGAAAAGCGAAATTTGGTACACTGGTCGATACTTGCTCTCGCTCTCGCTCTCGCTCTCGCTCTCGCTCTCGCTCTCGCTCTCGCTCTCGCTCTCGCTCTCGCTCTCGCTCTCGCTCTCGCTCTCGCTTCTCTTTATATTGACAACACAAAGCCCATTTGCTATAATATCGCGAAGAAGAACAGCCATGTTGTTCTAATTTCAGTATCGGAGGTATTCATATGGCAAACTGCAAAAACAGAAACAAGTCTTTTAACGGCGCTTTGGGCACTTTAGGAGGCCTTTTCTAAAATCACTGTTAGAAAGGGCTGAGAAGTTTGCCCTTCCTGCGCGGCAGTCGGGCTTGTTTCACAAAACAACCCACTGATTCGTAAAGGAGAATGTAACTTCATGTTTGCTAAAAATTCAAAGGCATATTCTGTCTACCTGCTGTTCCGATTTGTCTTTTCCCTGGCGGTTTCTATGTCCACAGTGCTTTCCATCGTGTACCACCTGGAGGTGGTGCAGCTGGATGCTTTCCAGCTTGTCCTGGTAGGGACGGTTCTGGAGACCTCCTGCTTTCTGTTCGAGATACCCACCGGTGTGGTGGCGGATTTGTATAGCCGTCGGCGCTCGGTGCTGATTGGAATGTTCCTCTACGGCCTGGGCTTTCTGATGGAGGGTGCGCTACCGTGGTTCGCGCCGGTTCTGCTGGCCCAGGTTGTCTGGGGTTGCGGTGATACCTTCATCACCGGCGCTCTGGAGGCGTGGATTGCCTCGGAGGAAGAGGACAAACCCATAGACAAGGTGTTCCTGCGGGGCAGTCAAATGGGGCAAATCGGCGGCGTTCTGGGCGTGGTGCTGGGCACACTGCTGGGAAACATAAACCTGCAAATGCCTGTCATCTTGGGGGGCAGTTTGTGCTTGTTGTTGGGGCTGGTGTTGGTTCGCATCATGCCAGAAACCAACTTCTCCCCTGCTATTGAGGAACGGCAGGGCTTGCTTAAAGACTTTGTCTGCCTGTTCAAGCTCAACCTGGGCTTTGTGAAAGGCGCACCTGTGTTGCTGGCGCTCTTAGCAATCACACTATGCGGGGGACTTGCCAGTGAAGGCTTTGACCGGCTCTCCACCGCTCATTTTCTGGATGACACGGTAATACCCGTTATCGGGCCGCTGAACAGCGTCACTTGGTTCGGTGTTATCAGTCTTATCGGCAGCGGCTTAGGTATTCTGGCTTCTCAGTTGCTCATCGCCCGCATGGAGAAAAAAGGGACTGTCAGCCGAACCAGTGTGGTCATGTCCACCAGCGCCGGGTATATCCTGTGCCTGGTTCTCTTCGCGGTGGGGCGGAGCTTTTGGTTCATGTTGTTGGTGTTCCTGCTGGCGGGGCTTATGCGCACCATCAAGGAGCCTGTGCTGGCCGCCTGGATGAACGACCATGTGGATGAGAAAATGCGCGCCACAGTCTTTTCCACCAGCGGACAGCTGGACTCTTTCGGGCAGATCATCGGCGGGCCTATTGTGGGGCTGGTAGCCCAGCAGGTGTCCATACCCTGGGGGCTGGTCTGTACCGCTTTCCTGCTGTTGCCCGCGCTGTTCTTAGTGCCGGTGGCGGGAAAGAAGCGGGATTGATATGGCATAGTTAAGTTTACTGACGAGCGGGAGATTACTTCCGCTCGTCTTCATTTAGTAGCGCAAAATTTGAGGACTCTTTATTTCCTTATTCGGTATAGCGGAGGCGGCTGTCAATTCGACATAATTTTCTTGTGATACTTTACCGTACATGAGCATTTGCACCAGGGTTGTCGTTGCCGTAACCTTCCAGCAGGTTGATAACGCCCCAGATACCGAGACCGGCACCGAGCGCGATAACGAGGGTCTGAAGAACGGTGATTGCCTGTTCAAAAAATGCCATATAGTTTGTTAGCCGGAATCTGATTAAAAAATAGGTTTGTCATGTTTCATAGGCATACAAAAGCCGGAACAATCTGCCGCCCGGTTTCCGGGGGCATGATTCCGGCTGTCCTCCTTTTTCATTATTTTTTCTTGCGATTGTCCGCTTTGTACGCCAATGGCCCAAAAAGGGCGGTTGAGGCGGGTAGATACGATCACTCCTTTCAAAAGCGGAACAGATTTAAGCGCCCTTTGTGTCTACTTCATATACATCGCAGACCTCATTGGGCTTGAGTTTCAACCTTGCGGACAGGAACGCTTCAATGTCAAAAGCGTTCTTTTCGTCTGCGTCGGCTGTGTATTTGAAATTGGGGTGCTTGGTGATGTCGTACTTATCCGAAAGGAAAGGACGCACACCGCGCAGTTGGAGGATACACTTGCCGCCATCCATAACAGCAAGCTCATCCTGGCTCATCAGCTCTTTCCCCAATTTTTGATAGTTGAGAGAGTGGGAAGTTTCACGCCCACGGCTCTCTCCGGTGTTGTAGGTGTCGATGGTTTCCTTGCCCAGCACGGCAGCCAGCTCCTTGAGGGTGGTTGGCTCCTTACCGCCCAGGAAGATGGAAGTATCCATGTTGCCGATGATGGTATCTGCGTTATCCTTATAGATTGCCTTGAGCTGACTCTGCGCCTGCAACACCAGACAGGCGGAGATCTCACGGCTTCGGATGGTTGCTACCAGCTTTTCCAGCTTGGGGATCTGGCCGATGTTGGCGCACTCGTCAATGAGACAGCGCACATGGACCGGGAGCCTGCCGCCATACACATCGTCGACTTTTTCACAGAGCAGGTTGAAAAGTTGGGTATAACACATGGATATAAGGAAATTAAAGCTGTCATCAGTGTCACTCATGATGAGGAACAGGGCAGTTTTCCTGTCTCCCAGAGTGTCCAGCTCCAGCTCATCATAAGCCGTGACCTCACGCAGCTCTGCAATGTCGAACACGGCAAGACGCGCACCACAGGAAATCAGGATCGACTTGGCTGTTTTTCCGGCGGCCAGCTTATATTTCTTATACTGCCGGACGGCAAAGTGGCGAGGATCACGGGATTCCAGCTCATCGAACATCAAGTCAACGGCGTTTTTGTATTCCTCGTCATCCTCCCGAACTTCCATACTGTTTATCATCTCGATAAGGGTGGAAAAGTTCTGCTCCTCCACCGGAGCTTCATAGTGGATATACCCAATCAACGCGCAGTACAGCAAGGTTTCTGCCTTGACCCAGAAATCGTCTCCGGCTTTGCCTTCGCCTTTGGTATTGGCGATCAGCGTCGTGACCAGCTTCAGGATGTCCTTTTCGGAGTGGATGTAGGCAAAGGGGTTATAGTGCATGGACTTCTTGAAGTTGATGGTATTGAGGACCTTGATGCGGTAAGGCTCATAAATGACCTTGCCGTGCTTATCCTTCATGGGCTTTCCGTCCTTCCTCAGCT
The DNA here is from genome assembly GCF_052117165.1 of Agathobaculum sp. LCP25S3_E8. Lineage (NCBI taxonomy): Bacteria > Bacillati > Bacillota > Clostridia > Eubacteriales > Butyricicoccaceae > Agathobaculum > Agathobaculum sp. LCP25S3_E8. Next base: position 23,746 of record NZ_JBQKJR010000043.1, on the reverse strand, counting down.
TGGGTGCGCCCCTTTGGAGCATTTTTCCGCACTCCACCAGGATGGTGCCCTTGGGGTCTGTGACCACATAAGAACTGTGCATCTGCATCAGATTCGGTTTGAGCCAGAAGCGGGTCTTACCGGAACCGGAGCCGCCGATCACCAGCACATTTTTGTTTCTGGCGGTCTTGGGGTCCTTGGGGCGGCTATTCATGGTCAGGCTCTCGGTTTTCGTCAGAATCACATTGTTCTGAAATACCGGGTCGATGTAGGGAGCAATATCCTCACGGGTTCCCCAACGGGCAGAGCCATACTCCAGTCCATGCCGATACTTCTTGGCGTTTTTACTTTTGAGGTACACCGCCAGACGCAGGCCAGCTCCGCAGCATAGCCCCACCAAAAGATCCAACGGGTGCAAGCTGGGCCAGAAACTTTGCAGCGCCCCAGGCAGGACAGCAAACAGGGAAAGGAATTTCTCCGAAGCATTTGCCCCCTGAGCCAGCCGCCACGCTTCCCCGAAGTTCGTGGCAAACAGCCCCATCAAAAGATAAGGCAGGTTCAGCAAAACGAGCTTTTTGATGTCAAACTGCTTTTTCATCGTTCCAGCTCCTTTCGCTTGGTGCGGTCCACCACGGCATTTTTGACCATCTCTTTGAACTGACTGAGTTTTGCCAGCACAGACGGGCGTTCCGTTTTCTCGGCCTTCTTGACCTTTTTGCTGGTGTACTCGGTAAATGCAGCGGTCAGCGCATCGGCGTCACGGCCTTTGAAAAAGATCAGGTACTTGGGCGGGGAGCTGCTGCGGTCTTTCTTCACCGCATAATCCACACCATATTTCCGGGCGATCTTCTCAAATTCCTTGATGGAGGGGTCTGTGATCTCGATATTGGAGATCCCCTGATTTTGACCAATGAGCTGCTTGACGGTCTGTTTGCCGTGGGGTGTCACAGGAGCGTCACGGCTTCTCTGCTTTTGCAGCTTCTTTTCCTTGCAGTGGGCAAGGTACTTGCTGATGGCGGCTTTAAGCAACCGACCGGTGAACTTTGTTCCGCTGACAACCAGCGTTAAAGTCCTGTTTTCCACTTCTTCCTGCATTTTCATCGCCTCCTTTCCACAAAATGTGCAGGGGTGGTGCATTTCTTTCTAAGGCGGGACCACCAGCCGCCGGAGAAGATATTTCTTCATCGCTCCATCCCGCGGCTCTTTTTCTTTACCGGCTTCTTATCCGGCAGATTCCACTCTTTCCGAAACTCCGCCACACCTTTGGGATCAAATGCCTTCAATTTCTCCAAATCAAAGGCAACGGCAGAATATTTCCCATAACCGGATTGCACCTGGTAGGGAAGCACTTTCCCCAATTTGTTCTCTTTGATGAATCGCAGCAAGTCCTTGCTGATGTCACCGGAAATAAACGCCTCTCCGGGGTCCAGGGAATACCCCGAAAGGTTCACCGTCATATCTGCAAACGGCTCCGCTCCATCTTCTGTATGGGTAATCATGCCGATATAAAGCCGCTGATTATTCGCATACATCCCAAGTTGCAGTGATATGGTTTCTTCCCCATATTCCCACTTGAAGGGTACTTTCTTTTCCTCATTCATATCAGATTCCTCCTATCGTATCTGTTCTTTGTGGTCATAAAACAAATCTCCATTTCTGACCTTTGCATGGCTGAGAATCTTGATCTGCCCCTTTGCCTGACTGTCCAGAGCTTTTTCATAGCCTATATCTGACAAAAACAGGCGGGTCCGTTCTCCTTTCCAGCCCACCGGGGAATCATGCGTCAGCACATCAAAAATAATCATGTGCCGTGTGTTCTCCGCAAATCGCTGGAGATCCATGTAGTCATGGCCGTGGTAGTTCTGCGCCCCGGCTTTCTGGCGCATTTCCTCCATCAGCTGACCGATTGTTTTGCTTTCCTGCATAAAACCCACTTCCTTTCCGTTCTTATGAGACCAGCAAGATCATCTCCCGCAGCTGGGCAAAGTAGAGCTTGCCCTGGGGCGTAACCAGCGTGTAAGAACCGGTATGACCGTGATTGCAGTAGTCTTTGACGCAAAACAGCCCCGCATTTTTCACATTGGCATAAGGCAGCACATTGCCGGATGCCGTGCGGTACACAAACCGCCGTTCTATCAGAAACCGGACAAACCGGCGCTCCGGAACATCCAACTCTTTGGCGGTAGTCCTGAGATTGGTGCTGTGTTTTAAGTCGATGAACAGGTCATAGAAAGCGGCTTTGCCCTCCAGCTGTGCATTTTCCTTACGCAGAGAAATATTCGCTTCACGCTCAGCCAACAAGTCTGAGCAGAGCTTCATCAGAGCCTCCGGGGAAGTAGCTACCTCCCACAGCTTCTCTTTTGTGAGATAGGCCCCGTGCTTACGAATGGTAGGCAGGACCTCATCGAACACCCACCGTTCAAACCGTTCTGCCGATGGCAATTTGCTGTGAACGATTAGGCGGTACAAATCTCCTTCGGGGATAAAAGTCATACTGATTTTGCGGTCAGGGCTTTGTGGGTGAGGTGCGTCGCGTTTCACGACATACCTACAATGGCGGATAATTGCATCGCGGGGATTGCTGTACCCCAAAGCGCCAGCCACATCCGTTCCGCAGAACAGGTATTTGCCGTTTTCTTCGATGACCCGGATACTGCCAAACTCCGGGTTTTTGAAAATTTCCATCTGGTTCATGTCGTGCCTCCTTTGGCATGATAAAAGGCGGCCTTTACCAGCCGCCTGCGTGCATATCGTGGTTGACCAATGAAGTGAAGTGATTGTTCATGGTGGTAGGCGCATTGAACAGCACTGCAAGCAGGTACTGCTTCATGTTGCGTACCTGGGTGGTATTCTTTTGCAGACAGTCCATGACAAACTCGATGTGGGAGCTGTCCAGTTTCAAAAAACGGGAACGCACGATCTCGTGAGGGAAGTCTGCCCCAGAGATCCGGGTAGTCTTTCGTTTGGCACAGACCGTTTCAACCAACAGCTCTACGATCTCATTCAGGTCATCCAGGTAGAGAGGATAACGCTGCTTCAAGCAGTCATACTCGATATTCTCCAAAATCAACTCCCGATAATTTTCTATCTCTGTGACAGACATCGCATCCCTTCCTTTCCGTTCCGGCGGTCTTGCCGCCGCTGTTTCCCGGAAGGGAATGGAATCGGTACTTGATCCATAAGTAATTGATTTTTCTGTATTTGATTTCTCTATATTTAATTCTGCGGGCTTTTCCGTATCCGGTTTTACCATATCCGGTTTTACCATATCCGGGTTTTCCGTATCTGGTGAAGCCGTATCCGGCTGGGACATATCTGGCTGGGGCTGTTCATAGATGACATACTCGGTATCTGTGATCCGCCCACTTTTATCGCGTCTCTGATGGCGCACGATATATCCGGCTCCTTCCAGTTCACGCAGGGCAGCACCTATGGCATCCACGCCCTCCTTACAGATCTTTGCAAGGCCACGGGTGGTGTAATTCCAATCCTCCGGCAGCGACAGCATCATGGAAAGCAGCCCCTTGGCTTTTAACGACAGGTTTGCATTTCGTAAATGATGATTGCTCATCACGGTATAATCACGGGTCCGTTCAATGCGAAAAACGGCCATCGACCTCACTCCTTCCGAATTTTGGGTACAAAAAACCGCAATCCTCATTTCAAAGAATTGCGGTGTTCAACGCTTTTCAAATTTTCTTGCATAGAACCAAAACAGCGGCTTTTGGGGACGCGCCTCTGTAAATGGCTCCTCCTGGGCGAAAGGAAGTGTTTGCATCACGCGGTCAATATCCGTTGAATCCATGTCATGCTGAGATTTGCAATCTTCCCGGATTGCTTCTTGAATTTCCTTTACCGTACACATAGTCATTCCTTTCCTTTCGTTGTATGGGTTTATGAGCGGCGGCGTTTTCCCGGTTTGAAATCGAGGATATGTCCCTCAATCACACGAGCGTAACGCTTGATCTTGATCTCCCGGCGCTGCTGGCTTTGCAGGGCGGCCTGATACCCGTCCTCAGTCAAAAACAACCGCATTTCATCTCCGGGGCTGCCGTAAGCAGTGCTGGGACGCAGGACGGAAAACTCGATCATCCAGCGGGTATTATCCCAAAACCTCCCTACGGCGAGAATGTTGTGTCCTTTCAGCTCACGGGCTGAAATATCCCTCATAGGCGGCTCCTTTCATCGTTCCTGGTCTCTCTGACGCTTTTTCTGCCATGCCTCCAGTAGCTTGATGATGGTTTCCTGCATCCGCTGGGGCGTATAGCTTTTGGGGAAATACTTCCGCAAGGTGTCAGAGGTAAATGTCACTCGATCCAGATCGCTTTTCTTTTCCTCACCCATGATGACGCGCATCATATCGAGGGTCAGATGCCCCTCCTGACTGTATTTCTTGAGCCGCTGGGCTTGGGAAAGGGAAGGGGTAGCCTGTTCGCTGTCCATCGCGTCCAGCAGGTCTACCTGTTCCTCTTTTTTAAGAAAGGACAGCTCATAGGCAGGGTTCAGGGCGATCTTCTTTTCATCCACCATATCCATCAATTCAGGAATCAGCTCTGTCAGACGGATAAATCTCTTAATCTGTGATTTGCTATCTGGACTGTTCTCCGCGATTTTTTCTGCCGCAGTCAACTTCGGCCCAACTTGGGCCGAAGTTAAATCCGTCCTGGCTCCTTGGTGCTTAATGGCATCTAGCTTCATTTTATAAGCAAATGCTCTTTCGCTTGGAAGAAGGCTTTCTCGCTGCAAGTTGCTGTCAACCATAATAATCGTGGCGGCATCATCATCCAAATCCCGAACAATGACCGGCATAGTCTCCTTTTCTGCCAGCTCACTGGCTCTGTGCCGCCTGTGTCCGGCTACCAGCTCATAGCCACCCTCCGGGTCCGGTCGGGCAATGGCCGGAACCAGAACGCCATACTGCTTGATACTGTCAGCGGTCTCCATCATTGCTTCGTCATCCTTGACTTTGAATGGGTGGTTCTTGAACGGATGCAGTTCAGACAACGGAATTTCCTGAATCTTTTCCAGCTTTGCATCCTGGCGGCCTTCTTCGGTGGAGAACAGATCATCTACCGAGGCCAGCTCTATTTTTTTCGCGCTGCTTTTCAAGTTTCAACACCTCCTTCGTCAGATTTTTGTAGCCCTCTGCCACCTTGCCGCCGGGGTCATGGGCAAAAATGCTTTTTCCCTCTGCGCTGATTTCCTTTGCCCGGACAGAATGGGGAATCTCTGTGCCGAATACTTTGATCTTGCTGCCATAGGTCTCTCGCAAAAGTGCGGAGATCTCTTTGGCAAAGTTGGTTCGGCTGTCAACCATCGTCAGCAGGATACCGTCTATCTGGAGCTTGGGGTTGATCTGCCGCTTTACCTTGTTTACCGTGGAGAGCAGCTGTTCCAGCCCTTTGGCGGACAGATACTCCGCCTGAACGGGAATTATGATCCTGTTCGCAGCGGCCAGCGCATTGACTGTGAGCATCCCCAGGGAGGGCTGGCAGTCGATGAGAATATGGGAGTATTGCCCCTTCAGCGTGTCCAGATATTGCCGCAAGATAGTCTCACGGCTCATGGCATTTACCAGGGATACCTCCATACCGGATAACTGGATGTCCGCAGGCATCAGGTCTACACCCTCTGGGTGGTGCAGGATACCCTCGCCGGGACGAAGCGGCTCATCCATCAAGATACGCCCCATAGCGTCCGACAGCGTAAAGGGCAGCTTGTCCGGCTGAGGATTGCCCAGGCTGATCGTCAGGCTACCTTGCGGGTCTCCGTCGATCAGCAGGACTTTCTTTCCAGCCTGCGCCAAACCGATTCCAAGATTGGCACAGGTAGTGGTTTTGCCAACGCCGCCCTTCTGGTTGGCAATGGCAATGATTTGCGTGTTCATTGACTTCACCTCATTTCTAATTGTTGCTGTTGCTTCTGGAAATAGAAAAAGCCGCCACTCCAAAATAAAAAGTGAAGTGACGGCTCTTTCTATCGCCGGAATACGAGTTCCTGAAATGAAAAAAGCACCCAGTCATTTTATACTGAGTGCTATATCAAATTCATATTCAATTATTCAAATTAGGTCAAACTATGTCAAACTGCCACAGCCCAAAACGAGGGAAAGGAGGGACGAAAAACACCCCCAAAATCGGCTCTCGGTTGTCCTATAATTTAACCACTAACCCCTTTTTTTACCCCCATTTTTGCCGGTTGTCCTATATTTAACCACTAAAAATTGGGTGAAAACGGCTCTTGATTTGCCAAATTTGGTCAAACCATATCAGCCCGTTTAGATACAGTAAAACCCCGGAAAACCTTGATTTTCCGGGGTTTTTGAACCATTTTGATACGGTTTGAACAGCAGATTATCTCTTGCTGAACTGAGGTGCACGACGTGCTGCCTTGAGACCGTACTTCTTACGTTCCTTCATACGCGGATCGCGGGTCAGCAGACCAGCCGCCTTGAGTGCGGGACGGTACTGCTCGGAATCCGCCTGCAGCAAAGCACGAGCGATGCCGTGACGGATCGCACCAGCCTGACCGGTGAAGCCGCCGCCAGACACGGTGCACTCTACGTCGAACTTGCCAGCAGTGCCGGTCACTTCGAACGGCTGACGGCAAACCATCTTCAGAGTCTCCAGACCGAAGTAGTTGTCGATGGTGCGGTTGTTGATCTTGATCTCACCGGTGCCGCCCGGGAACAGACGAACGCGGGCAACGGAGGACTTTCTTCTGCCGGTGCCGTAGAAATAAGCCTTCTTAGGTGTATACATCAGTTAGTTCCTCCCTTACTTATCCCAAACTTCGGGCTTCTGCGCCTGATGATTGTGGTTCTCGCCAGCGTAAACCTTCAGACGGGTAGCCGACTGACGGCCGATCGAGTTCTTCGGCAGCATGCCCTTGACAGCCAGCTGCATTGCAAACTCCGGCTTCTCGGTCATCAGGGTCTTGTACTGCACTTCCTTCAGGCCGCCAACCCAGCCGGTGTGGTGACGATAGTACTTCTGAGTGAGCTTCTTGCCGGTCAGAACCGCCTTGTCCGCATTGATGACGATAACGAAATCGCCGCAGTCAACATGGGGGGTGAACTCGGCCTTGTGCTTGCCGCGCAGCAGCATGGCGGCGGTAGCAGCAGTGCGGCCGAGCGGCTTGCCCGCAGCGTCCAGCACGTACCACTTACGCTCGACAGTCTCTGCCTTAGCCATAAAAGTAGACATGTTTTCTTCCTCCGTTTATTCTATCAAAAATTATTTTGACAACATTTTCATGCGCTCTAAACGAGCATATCTATTAAAACACATCGTTTTGCGCAAGTCAAGCGGAATTTTCAAAAAATATCTCAAATCCAATAAAAACTCTTGCATTCTCATTCATTCTCTTTCATTCTCTTGTTTTCTTACTTTCCATTTCAGTTTTTTCATTTGCGTCCGAACCGGTTTTCTGATATAAATAATTGTGTTTGATTTTATTTTACGATAAACCGGAGACAAAACCATGCAAAAAATGCTCTCTTATGTCCGCCGCGCGGTGGATCATTACCATATGATTGAGGACGGCGACCGCATCGCTGTCGGCGTATCGGGCGGCAAGGACTCGCTCACGCTGCTGGTTGCGCTGGCAAAGCTGCGTGCCTTTTACCCAAAGAAATTTGAAGTCGTCGCCATCACGCTTGAAATGGGCTATGACGAGATGGACTTTTCTCCCGTGCAGACGCTGTGCGACGAGCTGGGCGTGGACTACATCCGCATCCCGACGCAAATCGGTCCCATCATCTTCGACATCCGCAAGGAGGAAAATCCCTGTGCGCTGTGCGCTAAGATGCGCCGCGGTGCGCTGCACGAGGCAGCGCTCGCGGCAGGCTGCAAAAAAGTCGCGCTCGGCCACCACTTTGACGACGTAGTCGAAACCTATATGCTGTCCCTGTTCTACGAGGGCCGCATCTCCTGCTTCCAGCCGGTCACTTTCCTTGACCGCACAGGCGTCACGCTCATCCGTCCGTTGCTGTATACACCCGAGTATTACGTCCGCTCGTTCGCGCAGCGGCACGCACTGCCCATTGTGCACAACCCCTGCCCGGCCGACGGCAACACCAAACGGCAGGAGATTAAGGACCTGCTCAAAAAACTGGAACAGACCATGCCCGGTCTGCGCGATCGCATTTTCGGCGCCATCCAGCGCTATCCCTTGCAGGGCTGGGCGCCCGATCGCACCCGCACCCCCAAGCGCCCCAAATAGATTTTTTACCGCCGTCTCGCAACCGGAGACGGCGATTTTCTTTGAGTTTACAGAAATACCTTTGTATTTCCCCCTGGTTTATGGCATACTAAAGAAAAGTGGTATCAGAGAGGAGTTTTTCCATGGACAATCGCACCGACCGTCAAAAATATCTGCGTTTGCTCGCGCTGCAATATCCCAATGTGCGCGCGGCCAGCAGTGAAATCATCCATCTACAGGCGATTCTCAGTCTGCCCAAGGGCACTGAGCACTTCATGAGCGATCTGCACGGTGAAGCGGATGCTTTCGTACATATTCTCAACAACGCCTCGGGCGCAGTGCGAGAAAAGGTGGACATTGTGCTGCGCGACAGTCTGCCCGCCGACGAGCGAGCCAAACTTGCCACGCTCATTTACTACCCGGAAGAAAAGCTCGAGGAGCTGGTCGCAGCCTCGCCCGACCGCGCCGAGTGGTACCGCATCACGCTCAGCCGTCTGCTTGAAATCTGCCGTCTGTGTGCCTCCAAGTACACTCGCGCCAAGGTGCGCCGCGCCCTGCCGCGCTGGAACGGCGACATCATCAACGAGTTGCTCAACAAGAACAACGATATCTATAATAAGCGCGAATACTTTGACACAGTTATCTCCTCCATCATTGAAACCGACCGTGCCGAGGAGTTCATCATCTCGATGTGCAACCTTATCAAGCGGCTGGTGGTCGACCACCTGCACATTGTAGGCGATATCTTCGACCGCGGTCCGCGCGCGGATATCATCATGGACATGCTGATGGAGCACCACTCGGTCGATATCCAGTGGGGCAACCACGACGTACTGTGGATGGGTGCCGCTACCGGCAGCCGCACCTGTATTGCGACCGTTTTGAGCAACTCCATTACTTATAACAATCTGGATGTCATTGAAACCGGTTACGGCATCAGTCTGCGCCCGCTTGCGCTGTTTGCGGACGAAACCTACCGCGGCCGCGACGTATCCTGCTTCCTGCCCAAGACACTGGAACAGGCCGAGCAAACCGGTGTAGACACTGCGCGCGCTGCACGCATGCACAAGGCGATTGCCATCATCCAGTTCAAGCTCGAAGGGCAGACCATACGGCGCAACCCTTCCTTCCACATGGACGACCGTCTGCTGCTTGACAAGATTGACTTTGAAAAGGGTACGGTCACGCTGCCGACCGGCGAATACAAGCTGCGCGACTGCGACTTCCCGACCATCGACCCCGAAGACCCCTACCGTCTGACCCCCGAAGAGCACGCGCTGATGGCACAGCTGAAAAACTCCTTCCTGCGCAGCGAAAAATTGCAGCGCCACATCGGCTTCCTCTATTCCAAAGGCGGGCTGTACAAATGCTTCAATGGCAATTTGCTGTTCCATGGCTGTATCCCGATGGATGACAAGGGCGAATTTCTGCAATTCTCTTTTGGCGGGCAACAGTTATCCGGCAAGGCGCTGATGGACTGGTGTGAAACCGTCGCACGCGAGGGCTACTATGCACGCGAGGGTACGGAAGAACGGCAGTTCGGCAAAGATTTTCTGTGGTTTCTCTGGTGTGGACGCAACTCCCCCTCCTTCGGGCGCGACCGCATCGCTACCTTTGAACGCCGCCTGATCGAGGATAAATCCACATGGGCTGAGCCGAAAAACCCCTACTACTCCTTCTACAATGAGGACGCTGCCTGCGTGCGCATCCTGCAGGAATTCGGTCTGGAGGGCGATCACTGCCACATTGTCAACGGCCATGTGCCGGTGAAAACCAAGGACGGCGAAAGCCCCATCAAGGCGGGCGGCCGTTTGATCGTAATCGACGGCGGCTTCTGCCGCGCCTATCAGCCGACAACCGGCATCGCAGGCTACACGCTGGTATTTGATTCGTGGGGTATCCACATCACAGCGCACGAGCCGTTCCCCGGCAAGGAGACTGCCATCCGTGACAACAAGGATATTCTGTCCACTTCCATGGCATTCGACCGCTCGGAAAATCGCATCCGCATTCGCGAAACCGATATCGGCCATGCGCTTCAGCAGACCATAGACGATTTGAAAGAACTGCTCGCAGCGTTCCGCCGCGGCGAGATCAAAGAGGACAACCGCGACAATTAACGCGCGACAAAGAGGCAAAAAAGGCGCGCAGCCAGATGGCTGCGCGCCTTTTATTTGCTTTTCTATCGCTTTATTCTGCCACTGCAAAGGACAAGAAATTGTCCGCGTAGTAATCGCCGTTTTCGTCATCCAGAACCACGCAGATGAGATTGCCGTTGCTCTCCACGCGCACCTTATCCGGATTGACGCCCACGCATACCCACTTGAACGGGTCGATGCTCTCCGCTATCTTCGCCTTGGCCGCTTCCATATCCGCGCCCTCCGGCATCCGCAGCAGGACAATCGAATGCGCCTGCGAGGAAATCATGGCCTCAGACGCAAGACCGGCCTCAAACTTCACATCCTCCGTGCCGAGATACCAGGTCAGCGGCTGCGTCGTGCCATCCGCACCCATACCGTTATACAGCACGGTCTGACCAACCATGATGTCCTTCTTGTCGCCGTAAATCTTATCCATCAGCGCCACCAGAGAAGCATCAGCTTCCGGCGCTTCCGGCTCGACAGGCTGCTCCGGCTCCTCCGCCTTCTTGTAGCCCCACTCGGCTTCGCCGTACTTCTTCATAAACAGATCATAGTTTTCGCCGTAACGCTGCGCATACACGCTCTCAATCTGCGGGTCGAAGGTATAGGCTACGCCATCAATCGTAATCTCCGTCCATGCATGCACAGACTCGCTGCCCTTGGGGGACACGCCCGTGCCAACAACGGCCTTTGCATCATAACCCACCTGACGGGCGAGGTATGTGAATACACTCGACCACGAGTAGCAGTTGCCGCGCTTATCGGTCAGCATCTTAATGGCCTGCTCAATCTCCCAGCCGTCCTTGGAGGTATCGACCGTACCGATGCCAAGATAGCCGAAGGTTTTCTTGGCGTAGTCATAAACCGCGCGCAGCTTCTCCATCTGCGTCATTTTATCATTGACCACACCCGCAACCGCCTGCGTCAGCAGCTTGTCCAGCTCCTCCGGGCCGGTCGTGTAGCGGCCGTTGCGGTCCAGTTCCAGACCGTCCACCGTGGTATTATAATCAAACTGCTGCGCCCCGTTGACATGGAACAGCAAGCCGTTAATATTGTGCCAGCCTTCCGCCAGTGTGGTGGTCTCCTTGTCATACGAAGTCCAATGCTCTACGCTGTCGGTCAGCTCATATTCGTGGTCGGTTGTCGCCTCCAGCATCGCCAGATATGCCCAATGCGTGTCCGGCACGTCCGGCATCACACGAATACCCTCGCCGGTGGACGCCATCACCGCATCGCCCGTGCGGCCCAGAATGCGGTTGAGTACGGTCACAGCCTCCGCACGGGTGATCGAATCATCCGGACGGAACAGGCCGGACGGGTCGCCTGCAACCCAGCCCTGTGCCAGTGCGGTCTGCACCGCGTTATATGCCCAGTGGGTCTTGGGTACATCCAAAAAGCTGCCCTCGGTGCCGATATCATCGTGCGGAATGCGGGACAGGATGGTGACAAACTCAGCGCGCGTAATGTTTGCGTCCGGGCGGAACGTGCCATCGCTGTAACCGCCCACGAGCGAATAGCCGGTCATCTCTCCAACTGCCGCGGCATACCACGCGTTCTGCGGCACATCGGTGAACAGGTAATCCCCGCCGCCGGAGGACTCGGTCAGAAGCGAGGAAATCAGCTTGCAGGCCTCGGCACGGGTAATCGGCGCATCCGGACGGAACGTGCCGTCCGCATAGCCATTCATATACTGCATATGGTCGGTCGTGTTGAGTACCGGCACTTTTATCGGAGCCTGATCGTTCATCGCGGCCGCACACGCAGAAATCGGCAGCGCAGAAATCGCCACCAGAGCGGCGAGAGACGCCGCGGTCACTTGCTTTTTCATGAGAAAACTACTCCTTTTTGTCGTTCTGATTGATTGGACGGGACTGGTCCGCATTTGGTTCCCTGTCCGGAGCATTTTTCTTTGATTCTTTTTGTTCCTGTTCGTTCTTCTGCGTGTCAAGCACAATCGGAATCAGCGACGCGGCGAGCTTGCCCTTGCCGCGTGTTTTTACATAAAAATAACCAATAATGGAAAACGCCACCGCACCGATAAAATTGACCTGCAAATCCTTCATCGTATCGATAAGGCCGATATCCAGATAGCCGCCCGGGAACTGCATCCAGTCCTCCCCGTTGACGACCAAGCTTTCCACCTGCACATGCTCGACATTATTCAGACCATCTGGATTGAGCGAGACCGAATTGATGTTCTGCACGATAAAATCCTTCTGCATATCGGTTCCCAACATCTGATCCGCGCCAAATTCAAAAAACTCCCACAAAACACCGACTGTCATCGAAAAGCAAAACGCCACGATGGCCAGAAACAGCGGCGACAGCTTAAAAGTAAACCGCTCGCTGCGGTTAAACAAATCCACCAGCGAAAAACCAACCGCCGCAACCAAAAAGCCGTTGATGGTGTGCAGCATGGTGTCCCACCCCGGAATAATCGTGTAAAACGAGTTAATTTCCCCAAGGATTTCCGCGGCGAAAATGAAGCAGTAAATAATCGCTTCCATCAGCGGCGGAATATCAATGTCCAGACTGCGCTCAATCAGCATCGGTACGCAAAACAGCGCCAGCGACAGCACACAGACAAACATGTTTTCATATCGGTGCATGAACGCTGCGCGCACAAAGGTCAACACAATAAAAAACGAAAGCACACCGCGGATGGTCAGCCGGCGGCGTGTCCGGTGACGCTTTTCCAGGTTCTGTTCCGCAGATGTTTTTTTGCCTTGTGGTTGCTTCGGCATAGAAATCCCTCCCAATCCAGTCAATATCTATCTATGGTAGAGTATAACACAGCACCTTACAAAAGAAAAGAACGCAAAAACACCTTTTTGTACGATATAGCAAGAAAAGAAGCGAAGGATTTTCATGTTTTTGCCCCATTTTGTGCGCAGCATTGGAATATATCCTGCCGGCACCCCGACAGCATTCATCCGTTAAACAAACGAAAATGAACGGCGTATGCCCGAAGGCGTTTTATTTTTGCGCTCCCTCTGTCTCCCCTTCACACCACGTTTCTCCTATCCAAAACCACCTCTTTTTGACTTTATAGTCGAATCGTGCCAGTTTTATTTATTCATTTTGCATAAATAATTATTTGTATATAAATTTTTATTGGGAATTTTGTGCAAATTGCACTTGACTAAAACAATACCTTTATGGTACTCTTTTATCATCAGTTAAGGATAATACATATCATTTAAAAGCAATGCTGATTAAGGAGGTTTCCCCATGTTGTTCCGAACCACCGACGCGCATGAGAAACTGCGCGCTGAAATCCGCGCTTTTGCGGAAAGCGAGGTAAAGCCACAGGCTTTCCTCATGGACAAAGAAAATGAATTCCCGGCGGAAGCTGTCAAGAAAATGGGCGAGCTCGGTTTTATGGGGCTGCCTTACCCCAAGGAGTACGGCGGCGCCGGTCTGGATGTGCTGAGCTACGCGATTGCGGTTGAAGAGCTTTCGCGCGTGGACGGCGGCACGGGCGTTATCCTGTCCGCCCATGTATCGCTCGGTTCCTGGCCGATTTTCGCTTTCGGCACCGAGGAGCAGAAACAAAAATACCTCGTCCCGCTGGCAAAGGGCGAGAAAATTGGTGCATTTGGCCTGACCGAACCCAACGCCGGCTCGGACGCGGGCGGCACCGAGACCACCGCCATTGACAAGGGCGACTATTACCTGCTCAACGGCGGCAAGATTTTCATCACCAACGCCCCCAAGGCGGATACCTATGTCGTGTTCGCAGTCACCACGCCGGATATCGGCACCCGCGGCATCTCGGCGTTCATCGTCGAAAAGGGCTGGGAAGGCTTCACCTTCGGCGACCATTATGACAAAATGGGCATTCGCTCCTCGTCTACTGCGGAGCTTATCTTCAATGATGTCAAGGTTCCCAAGGAAAACCTGCTCGGCAAGGAAGGCCAGGGCTTCAAAATTGCCATGGCAACGCTGGACGGTGGACGCATCGGTATCGCGTCGCAGGCACTCGGCATCGCACAGGGCGCATACGAAGCGGCAGTCGACTACGCAAAGGAGCGCGTCCAGTTTGGCAAGCCGATCGGCTTCCAGCAGGCGCTCTCGTTCAAAATTGCGGATATGGCAACCAAGCTGCGCTGCGCGCGCATGCTGGTTTACTCCGCAGCAGAGCTGAAGGAAGCACATGAGCCGTACGCCACGGAAGCTGCCATGGCCAAGATGTACGCCTCGGACATTGCGCTTGAAGTGACCAATGATGCACTGCAAATCTTCGGCGGCACTGGCTTCCTCAAGGGCATGGATGTGGAGCGCATGTACCGCGACGCCAAGATCACCACGATCTATGAGGGCACCAATGAAATTCAGCGCGTCGTTATCGCTGCAAACATTTTGGGCAAGCCGCCCAAGAGCGAAGGCGGCTCGTCCAGCCGTCCGAAGAAGCCCGCACCGGTAACCGGTGTGCGCAAGCGCAACATTCTGAAGGAAGGCTCCGCGGAGGAAAAGGTCGCAGCACTGGTTGCGGCACTCCAGAAGGACGGCCACGACTTTACGGTCGGCATTCCGATCGACACCCCGATTACACAGGCCGAGCGCGTGGTTTCCGCCGGTCAGGGCATCGGCAGCAAGGAAAACATGAAGCTGGTCGAGGATTTGGCGCGCGCTGCGGGCGCTGCAGTTGGTTCCTCCCGTCCGGTTGCAGAAACACTCAAATACGTGCCGCTTGACCGTTATGTTGGCATGTCCGGTCAGAAATTCAAGGGCAATCTGTACATCGCCTGCGGTATTTCGGGCGCCATTCAGCACCTCAAGGGCATCAAGGACGCTTCGACTATCGTAGCAATCAATAAAAACGGCAATGCGCCCATTTTCAAGAACTGTGACTACGGCATTGTGGGTGACGTCAATGAAATCCTGCCGCTGCTGACCGCTGCGCTCGATACCGGCGAAAAGCAGCCTGCTCCGCCCATGGTTAAGATGAAGCGCCCGCCCGTTCCCAAGCCCGAGCCGATCGGCAAGCGCTATGTCTGCGGCGGCTGCGGCTACGAATATGTCCCCGAACTGGGTGATGAGGATGCCGAAATCGCTCCCGGCACGCTGTTTGAAAAGCTGCCCGAGGACTGGGTATGCCCGGAATGCGGCGAAGGCAAAGAGATGTTTATTGAAGGCTGACCGGAAAATAAGGAGGAGAATATATGTACTGCGTACGCAATGTAACGGACGATCTCTATTGGGTCGGCGCGAACGACCATCGTCTTGCTTTGTTTGAAAATATCCACCCCATCCCGCGCGGCGTGTCCTACAACGCATATCTGCTGCTTGATGAGCAGACCGTGCTGTTTGACACGGTCGACTGGTCGGCCTGCCGCCAGCTGCTGGAAAACATCGAGCACCTGCTGGACGGCCGTCCGCTGGATTATCTGGTCATCAACCACATGGAGCCCGACCACGGCGCTTCCATCGAGGAGGTTTTGATTCGTTACCCGTCCGTCAAGGTGATTTCCACCGAAAAGGCATTCATGCTCATGCGCCAGTTTGGCTTTGACATCGATGACCACGAACTCATCGAAGTCAAGGAAGGCGACACGCAGAGCTTCGGCAAGCATGTGGTGACCTTTGTCGCCGCGCCCATGGTACACTGGCCCGAGGCTATGGTGACCTTTGACACCACCAACGGCGTGCTGTTCTCGGCCGATGCGTTCGGTTCGTTCGGCGCTCTGGACGGCAAGCTGTTCGCGGACGAAGTCAACTTTGACCGCGACTGGATTGACGATGCCCGCCGCTATTTGACCAACATCGTCGGCAAGTATGGCCCTCACGTTCAGCTGCTGCTCAAAAAAGCGGCTGGCATTCTGGACCAAATCAAGTTTATCTGCCCGCTGCACGGTCCGGTCTGGCGCAAGGATCTGGGATACTTCATTGATAAGTACGACCACTGGAGCCGCTACGAGCCGGAGGAAAAGGGCGTCATGATCGTATACGCCTCGATGTATGGAAACACGGAAGCCGCGGCGCAGGCACTGGCAAGCCGTCTGTGCGAAAAAGGCGTCACCAACGTTTGGCTGTACGATGTTTCCAACACCCATGTTTCTTACCTGATTTCCGAAACCTTCCGCCTGAGCCATGTTGTACTGGCATCCGTCACGTATAACCTGGGCATCTATCCGGTTATGCACAATTACCTGATGGACATGAAGGCACTCAACCTGCAGAACCGCACCTTTGCCATCATTGAGAACGGTTCGTGGGCAGTTAAATCGGGTGACCTGATGCAGAAGTTCATCGATGAGGAGCTCAAGAACATGACCGTGCTCAACGAGCGTCTTTCCATGGCCTCCGCACTGCTTCCCGACAAGGCCAGCGAGCTGGACGCACTGGCGGACGTCATTGTCGAATCGGTCAACCAGTAAGCAACTCTTTATTTTGGTTTGTATCACCAAAAAATCCATAGACTCCCAAAAAGCGCCCCCCCGCCGGATGATACCGCAGGGGGCGGCGCTTTTGTGCATGTAAAACATGTATGCTTCAAAAATTGCTAGGCTATCGACCAGTTCACGCTGCCGGTACACGATAGGTCCCCACCACGGGAACCAAACGTGCCGCCAGTGCGGCCGCCGCCAATGCCTTGACGATATCCACACCGATGGTCGGCACAAAACAGGTGACAAACAGGGTCCACATGCCGATGGGGTCATTGAGGTAAAACGCCTTGACACCCCAGAACCATACCATGCCAATCACGTATACAACCACGATGTTGACCAGTGCGACAACCACATAAGTACCGAAGCACCGTTTGGGTGCACGCTGCACAATGAGTCCTGCCACCAGCGCTCCCAGCGCAAAGCCGATGATACAGCCAAAGGTCGGCTGGAAAATATACTGCGGTCCGCCGCCACACGTAAAGATTGGCAATCCTGCCAATCCCAGCACCATATAAGCAGTGCATGCCAATGTGCCATAGCGCGGTCCCAGCAGCAAGCCGGCCATGGTCGTAAACAAGGTTTGCAGCGTAAACGGCCACAACGGGATTGGGATGCGAATAAATGCGCCGACCGCCACCAGAGCGGTGAACAAGGCGCTGAGCACCAGCATGCGGGTGTTTGGTCTTTGATTCTGCTCCATGAGAATACTCCTTTTCCGTTTTTCGGTACGAGTATATCATACGCCCGCCGCATTGTCAACTTATTTAATTGATTTGGTTTACGTTTACTTATTCTTGACAAAGTGCTGCCATTTCAGTATAATGAAATTACTGTTTGCGGGTGTAGTTCATCGGTAGAACGGCAGCTTCCCAAGCTGCATAGGTGGGTTCGACTCCCATCATCCGCTCCAAGGAAAAGCCCGCCATTGGCGGGCTTTTTTGTATTCTGTTTCAACTGACTCAATTGATGCCAAACAGCCGCATGCCGTTTTCGGTGGTGATGCGTTCCACCTCCGCGGCATCCATCCCTTTAATCTGCGCGATTGTTTCGGCCATACGATAAACATACAGCGACGAATTGCGCCGACCTCGAAACGGTTCGGGCGCCATATAGGGTGCATCTGTCTCCACCATCAGCCGGTCCAGCGGCACCTCCCGGATGACCTCAATCGCGCGGCGCGCATTCTTGAAGGTAATCACACCTGTGAACGACAGATAATAGCCTAAGTCCAACAGCTCATGTGCCATCTGAGTACTGCCCGCAAAGCAGTGGAATACACCCCGTGTACCAGCATACCGCCGCACAATCTCCAGACAGTCCGCATGTGCGTCGCGGTCATGCACAATCACCGGCTTGTCCAGCTCACGCGCCAGCTCCATCTGATGCGCGAACACAACTTGCTGCTGTGCGCGGGCGCGTTCGTCCTTCTCCCAATAGTAGTCCAGTCCTATCTCCCCGATGGCCCGCACGCGCGGCTCGGTTTGGGCAAGTTCTTTAATGACCGCAAGGTCACTATTCCAATTTTCATTAATATTTTCCGGATGAATACCGACTGCAGCATATACAAACGGGTATTTTTGTGCATAGCTCACTGCCTTGCGCGAAGTCTCCACATCGCAGCCCGGATTGAGAATCAATCCGACATTGTGCGCCGGCATGGAGGACAAAAGCGCGTCGCGGTCCTCATCAAAGCGTTCATCATCATAATGTGCATGGGTATCAAACAACATGTGCGTCTCTCCTTAAATCCAGCCGAAATGACAGCAGGCATTCCACAGGCCATCCTGATCGACCGGGTCAGTCACATAATCCGCCATGCGCTTGAGCGCATCACGCGCATTGCCCATCGCGATCGAGAACCAGCCCTGTCCGAACATACACACATCGTTCGTGCCATCCCCAAAGATGACTACATCCTCATTCGGAATACCAAGCCGCTCCACCATGCGGCGAATGCCGTTTTGCTTTTCGGTCGGCTCAACGAGCAGGATATCACGATTGTACCGCACGGTTGGCAACGAGCCAAAATCAATATCGCTCTCCTGCTCCGCCGTACACGCAATATTGACCTTATACAGCACCTGCAATGTGCGGTAATCGAATGCCGGGTCGTATCGCGTCGGGAAGTATTCGGGCGGCGCAGCGTTCAGATAGCGTTTGTCAGTGGTCACACAAATGCGCTCATTAACCGGCGTGACCGCCCACGGGATGCCCGCTGCTTCCAGCCGGTCAATCAGCGCGATGCAGTCTGCCGTCGGCAGGCTTTTCATCTCCACAATCTTGCCGCCGACGGTCAGGCTGTACCCGCCGTCCGCGACGAAATCCGTAAAACCGTGCTGCGCGGCAAATCCCGCCGCCGACGCCTGCAAGCGACCGGTAGCGAGCGCTGTGAAGTGCCCATTGGCGCGCAGCTGTTCCAAACAGCGCACCGCGCTTTCGGGCATGACCATAGTTTGCCCAACGCTGAGTGTGCCGTCGATATCAAAAAAGAAATATTTTTTCTGCATGGTTGTTCCTTTTGGGTTTATCTTTTGTCAATTGGTGTCCACCGTACGTGTCACATCCACCACGCCCTTGATGGAGCGCAGACGGCTGATGAGGTTGTCAAGCTGGTGCACGCCTGCAACGTCCACCATCGCGTTGATGACGCCATAGCCGTCGTTGAGGTCGCGTGCGGAAATCTCGTGCACGTTGATTTTGCACGCGGCGAGTACCGCAGTCACATCGCTCAGCACGCCGATACGGCTGCGCGTAGAAATCTGCAAACCGGTAGAGAAGCGGTTGGCGCGGTCGGAAATAGCCAAATCCTCATCCCACCACGCACGTACCCAGCGGTCCGGGTCCTCCTGCATGTGAACGTTGACACAGTCGCGCCGATGGATGGACACACCGTAACCGCGTGTCACAAAGCCGACGATTTCATCGCCCGGAATCGGCGTGCAGCAGCGCGCAAACTTGACCAGACAGTTGTCGATGCCCTCGACGACCACGCCGGTCGTTGAGCGGGTGACACGCTTGGGCTGCTGCTCCGGCTGGGGATGCGCCGCGCGCTCGGCCAGCTCACGCTGGCGGCGCAGCTTGCCGACGTCATCCTTTACCTTGTTGATGACCTTGGTCAGCGTGATGCCGCCGTAGCCGATGGCGGCGTACAGCTCGTCAAGCGTGTTGAAAGAGAACTTATTGAGCGTATTCTTGCGCACTTCCTCGTTCTCATAAAAGCCGTTGTACAGCAGGTTGGCGCGCAGCTCACGGTCCAGGTCCTCGCGGCCGTTGACGATATTCTCCTCGCGGCACTCCTTCTTGAACCACTGCTTAATCTTGTTGCGCGCCTCGGTGGTCTTGACGATTTTGACCCAGTCGCGGCTCGGCCCGTGCGCCTCCTTGGAGGTCAGGATTTCGACAATATCGCCGTTTTTCAGCTGGCTGTCAATCGGCGCAATACGGCCGTTGATTTTGCAGCCGGTCATGCGGTTGCCGACCGCCGAGTGAATGGCGTAGGCAAGGTCAATTGGGGTCGCGCCCGCAGGCATGTTGACCACATCACCCTTGGGTGTAAAGACGAACACCTCATCGGCAAACAGGTCGACCTTGATGTTTTTGATGAAGTCTTCGGCCTCGGTGTCCTGCTGTGCTTCCAGCAGCTGACGAATCCACGCAAAGGTTTCCTCGTTGCCCTTTTTGGTCAGGCCCTGCTTATATTTCCAGTGCGCCGCCACGCCGTATTCCGCCATCTTGTGCATTTCGGTCGTGCGAATCTGGATTTCAAACGGCACACCCGCGCGCCCGATGACCGTCGTGTGCAGCGACTGATAGCCGTTGGGCTTGGGCGTGGAGATATAATCCTTGAATCGGCCCGGAATCGGCTTATAAAGGTCATGCACATAGCCGAGCACGTTGTAGCAGTCGGCCACGGTGTCGACGATTACACGCACCGCACAGATATCGTAAATCTCGTCAATTGTCTTGTGCTGCGCGTACATCTTGCGGTAAATTGAATAGATGTGCTTGACGCGCGCCGAAATCGTGTTTTTGATATGCGCCTCTGCGAGCTTGGCACTGATGCGCTCCTGAATTCGCTTGAGGAATTCCTCCTGCTGTTCGCTCTGCTTTTTCAAACCCTCGACAATCTCATTATAGCCGATGGGGTCGAGGATTTTGAGCGAAAGGTCCTCCAGCTCCCACTTGATACGGCTCATGCCCAGACGGTGGGCAATCGGCGCATAAATCTCCATGGTTTCCAGTGCCTTATCGCGCTGTTTGCGCTCGGGCAGGTACTGGAAGGTTCGCGCATTGTGCAAACGGTCGGCCAGCTTGATGAGAATGACACGGATATCCTTCGCCATGGCGAGGAACATCTTGCGCAGGTCCTCGAACTGCTCCTGCTCCTTGGAGTAGCGCAGCATGCCCAGACGGGTGACGCCGTCGACCAGCTCGGCAACCGGCGTGCCGAATTTATTTTCGATTTCCTTATAACCGAAGTTGGTATCCTCAATACAGTCATGCAGCAGCGCCGCGCAAATCGAGTCGGTGTCCAGACCCATTTCGACCACGATTTCCGCAACCGAAACCGGATGGATGATATACGGCTCACCGTTTTTGCGTTTTTGTCCCTCATGCGCGGCAGCCGCGCACTCATAAGCCGCACGGATTTTTCGAATATTCGCCTGTGGGTTTTGCTTTTGCACGCGCTCGATTAAAAAATCCAGTTTGTTTTGCATACTTCGTTCCCCCATTCCGTTAGCCCGCCATGCTTTGCAGCGTGGCCAGAACGACCGAACCGGATATATCCGCCTTACCTTCGTAAGGCTTGAGCAGGATGTTGAGCATCCCTTCCTTGAAATGATAACTAATCAGCCCGGACTCGGAAAACACGTCCAGACAGACAAACAGCTTGCCGATATTGATATCGCGGCGGCTCTCCCACGCCACACGGCGCGACAGCGCGCCATCCGGCACAGACAGGCGGCCGTCCTCCGCGCGGCACACGATATGCCGCCACACCGCCACCAAGTCCTTTCGGTCAGGCAGCAGCAGGCGCGCCTCGCGCGCGGTCAGCGGCCCGTCGGCCATATAGGTATTGTACACGTTGAGCAGCTTCTGGTCGGCCAGATGCTCACAGTCGCTCAGCTGCGCATCGCACAACGTCAGCTGTACCGTGCGGCGGCCGCGGAACTCGTTAATTTCCAGATGGAAAGCGGCGTCGACGTAGTTGCCCTCTACAAAGCCGAGTCCGCCCGCGCCTGTGCCGAACCAGATTGCGGAAAAGCGCACGCCGTCCTTGACCAGCGTCATGCGTACATGCCGGTCGGACGAAATGGGCGTAATATCCTCCGCCACCATGTCCTTCATGCAGAACACCGGCTCGGCGTTGCGCATGCCGTATGGTTCAAGAACGTTCAGCGCCTCGATATTCTCCTCGGTCAGCCATTCGGGACGCACCATGCAGTCAATGTGCAATTGCGGCACCAGCTCCGCCATGGTGACGTGCGTTTCAGCATAGGCGCGCAGCCGCTCGCGCAGCGCATCCACCTTATCCGCGTCCACGGTCAGGCCGGCAGCCAGCGCGTGCCCGCCGTAGCGCTCGAGCAGGTC
Source organism: Agathobaculum sp. LCP25S3_E8 (assembly GCF_052117165.1). Taxonomy (NCBI): domain Bacteria; kingdom Bacillati; phylum Bacillota; class Clostridia; order Eubacteriales; family Butyricicoccaceae; genus Agathobaculum; species Agathobaculum sp. LCP25S3_E8. The sequence goes on along the minus strand of NZ_JBQKJR010000043.1, from coordinate 1,437 downwards.
CTCGCACGAGGTGAGTGCATCAAACAGGTTAAACCCGGCCACCGAGCGGCCCGAACCTTTGCCCGTGCCGTCCTCATCGAGCGAAATCAGCACGACCGGACAGCCGTATCGGTCGCACAGGCGTGAGCAGACAATACCGATTACGCCGTGATGCCAGCCTTTTTCCGCCAGCACAATAATTTTATCCTCCAGCGGATTATATTCCTTGCGCAGACGGGTCAGCGCCTGCGTTAAAATCTGGTTTTCCTCATTCTGCCGCAGCTTGTTCTGCTCACAAAGCTGCGCAGCAAGCGCCTGTGCGCGCACCGGATCATGCGTCAGAAACAGCTCGGCGGCCAGCTCCGCGCGCCCCATACGGCCTGCCGCGTTGATACGCGGGGCCAGCACAAAGCTGATGGTCGAAGAGGTCAGGCGTTTGTGCTTCATACCTGACTCGCGCAGCAACATTTCCAGACCGACGTTGCCGGTCTCGGCCATTTTCTTCAGGCCCGCCGCCACGATGATGCGGTTTTCGCCCGTAATGGGCATCACGTCTGCAACCGTGCCCAGCGCCACCAAATCCGCGTACCGTTCAAGTACAGTCTCCGCATTGCCCTCAAGCGCGCAGATCAGCTTGAACGCTACGCCCACACCGGCAAGACTGTCAAACGGGTAAGTGCAGTCCGACCGCTTGTAATCGACCACCGCGTCCGCTGCGGGCAGCGCGTCGTGGCACTCATGGTGGTCGGTGATAACCACCTGCATGCCAAGCTCGCGCGCGACTGCAATCTCCTCGTCGGCAGTGATGCCGGAATCGACCGTAATCAGCAGACGAGTCCCCTTCTCATACAGTTCCTCCATCGCCGCGCGGGACAGACCATAGCCCTCGCGCAAGCGGTTAGGGATATAATATTCGCAGGCTGCGCCGCAGCTGCGCAGATAATCCACCAGTGTACAGGTGGCAGTCACGCCATCCACATCGTAGTCACCATATACCACAATATGCTCACCGCGCGCAATGGCGCCGCGTATGACCGCGACAGCTTTTTCCATATCCGCCAGCAGAAACGGGTCGTACAGGCCGGATGTATCACAGCTCAGATAATTGGCTGCGGCCTCGGGCGTGTCGATGCCGCGCGCCACCAGAACGGCTGCAGCCAGCGGGGCATACCCGCCCTCTTCCGACAGCGCACGCACGCGCGCTTCGGCGGGGTCGGCAATCACCCAACGCTTTGTTTTCATATGTCTCCCTCATTTATTTTATATTACCATTATTATACCAAAACACGCCACAAAGCTCAACATTTTTATGCAAATTGTCAAAAGCGGGCATTTCGCAAAGAAATGCCCGCTTCAGTCTGTCGAGAAACCCGGCCTATGCGTCAGGCATAAGCCGGGTTTCTGGCGTATAAAGGCCAAAAAAGTACAAACATGAATGGAGAAGACTTCTCCTTCCAC
>NZ_JBQKJR010000042.1:0-27543 GCF_052117165.1 Agathobaculum sp. LCP25S3_E8 | reverse complement strand
CCGGTCTTGCTCAGAGTGATGCTGTTCAGCGGGGTACTGGTGTAGATGGTGTCGCCCGAATAGCTGACCTCACCCACGTTGGGATCAGCCTTGGAGATGTTCACGGTGACCTCGGGCCGGCGCAGGGCATAGTTTTCCGACTTGTCACCGGTCAGGTCAATAGTGGCATAGGTAACGAGCTTGCCATTGCCTGCATCGGCGTTCGCGATGGTGCCGGTGGTGGGCATGGCGGCCGTGACCCGTCCTTCGTCACCGGCCACAATGCCGGACAGTTCACCGCCGGTCAGGGTAACATTCGTCGTGCCGTCATAGACCCGATCGGTGGCCGTCAGGCCGGTGACGGTCAGAACCTTGGGTACAATGGTAAAATCGTCGTAAACCACATCTTGCTGATAGTTGGCGGTGGCGGCGATGGTGGCCTTCACGGTGTAGCTGCCCGCGTCGGTGGGCTTCTCGGTTCCATAGGTGCTGTCATCAGCGCCCTGAACCTTGTAGCGGTAGGTGGCGGTGCCGTTCTCCTGAACGCCGCTTATCTGGGGCTCGTTGGGTGTATCGCCGTAGGTCCAGCCGTCCAGGGTGACGGAGACGGACTGGGACGCTGCGGTGATGGTGTAGGCATTGGTACCGCCGGTAAAGGTAAAGTTGTAGTTCCCGGAATTGGATGTTCCGGTGATGTCATAGCTGCCCACATTGCTGGTAGGCGTTGCGGTGGTAGACAGGGTGTAGACACCGGTGTCCCCGGACTCGATGCCATTGTCGGTAGCCGTCAGCTCCGCGATGGCCGCGCCGTAGGCGCTGCTCTTGGGCTGGATGGTCACAGTGACTTGCTTGGGGCTGATGATGGCGGTGGTGGTGGCCTGCTGCCCTTCCGCCGCCAGAATGTAGTTGCCCACGCTGCTGCCGCCCAGAGTCAGATTAGTGATGTTGACCGTCTTGCCATCAGCGGCGTTCTTATCCGTAAAGGTACCGGTGGCGGTGACGGTCAGGGTATCGTTGCCCAGCTTGCCGGCCAGCGTCACGCCCGAATAGATCAAGGTAGCCTCAGTGTTGCCGTCATAGGTCTTGCCGTTGGCGGTAATACCGGATACGGTGACCGGTCTGGGGCTGATGGTGAAGTCCTTCGTGGAGGAGGCTTCGGCATAGTTGGTGCCGACCGCCTGGGTGACCTTGACGGTGTAGTCGCCCGCGTTTGTGGGGGCGGCGGTGGAGTAACTGTTTTCGCCCTGCTTCGTATACTCCACGGTGACGGCTCCGTCGCCGGTAACTGTATAGCCGCTCTCTGTCAGGACAGCGGGCTGTCCGTCATAGGTCTTGCCGGGGTTGCCGGTGATAGTCACGCTGCCGGCAGCCTTATTCACCGTGACGGTGGCCGAACCACTATTGATAGTGATTCCATCATAGGTGACCGCGCAATGGTATTGGTATGTACCCGCGTTGGGCTTGGTCAGGGTCAGCGTGTTCGAGGTTTCTCCCGGCAGTGCGGAGCTATCCTTGTACCACTGGTAGGTAATTCCTGTCGCATTGCCGCTGGGATTCTGCGCGGCAATGCTGAGGGTGACGTCTGCGCCATAGGTGACGGTCTGAGCAGTGGGCTGGGTCGTAATCTGCACCGCCTGGATGTACGCCGCAGAGATATCCACCGCCTTACTGGGCATGGTGAATTTGTTGTCCGCGTTGATGGTCAGACCGGCGGGCGCGTTCCAATGGTCGAAGCGCTGACCGTCGGGCGGGGTGTTGGGGGTCAGGGTGACAGCCGTCCCCTGTTTTGCGTAGGAATTGCTTTTATATTCGGTCGTACCCGCCGCCGTGCAGTTTGTGAGGAACAGGCGGTAATACACATTGCCGCCCACCGCGCCGGTCAGGGTGCCGTCCACATAGACATTGCCGTTGTTGGTGAGGTTGCTGCCAGCATTCAAGGTGGCGTTCTTGTCGATCAGCAGGTTTTCCCCGCTTTTCACTTCAAAGGCACTGTTCAGGGTCTGGGCACCGTAAACGCCGCCGTCGCTGCCCTCAAAGATGATGCCGCTCCAGCTTGCCTTGCCGCTCTGGTCGCTGATGCTGTTGGCATAAATGACGGCTTTTCCGCTGCCGTCGGTTGCAAAGCTGCCGCCACTGCCGCCGATGCCGGCGCCGGTCTGTTGGCTGGAAGTGCCGCCATTGGCGGTGACGGTGCCGCCGCTGATCTTGATGGTGCCGCCTGCTTTGTTTGTGGAGCCGCTGCTGCCGCCGCCGATGCCAGCGCCGCCACCATAGGCGGCGGTGCCGCCGGTGGCGTTGACGGTGCCGCCGGTGATGGTGATTTCGCCGCCGGAGGCGTTGCTGCCGCCGCCGATACCCGCGCTGTTTTTGCCGCCGTTGGCGGTGACGGTGCCGCCGGTAATGGTAATGATGCCGCCTGTGCCATCGGTTTTGCTGCCGCTGCCAATGCCTGCGCCGCCGGTGACGGTGCCGCTGCTGTTGGCAGTGACTTTGCCGCCGTTGATGGTGATGGTGCCGCCGTCGCCGCCCCAGCCGCCGCCGATACCGGCGGCGCTGTCGCCGCCGGTGGCGGTGACAGCGCCGCTGCCGGAGATGGTAATGCTTTCGCCGGAGCCTTGCTGGCCGCCGCCGATGCCTGCGCCGAATCGGTCGCCGCCGGTGGCTGTGACTTTGCCGCCGCTGATGTCGATGGTGCCGCTGCTGCCGGTCTTGCCGCCGCCGATGCCCGCGGCATATATGCCGCCCGTGGCAGTAACGGTGCCGCCGCTGATGGTGATCTTGCCGCCGGAGCCGCCATTGCCGCCGCCGATGCCCGCGCCTCTGTCTCCACCGGTGGCTTCGACGGTGCCGCCGCTGATGGTGATCTCGCCGCCGGCGCTGTCGCTACCGCCGCCGATGCCCGCGCCGTTTTTGCCGCCGGTGGCTGTGACTTTGCCGCCGCTGATGCTGATTTCACCGCCGCTGATGCCTGCGCCGCCGCTGGCTCCGGCTTTGGCAGTGACCTTGGCGCTGCCTTCTATGTTGACGCTGCCTTTGGAATTGCTGGCGGAGATGGCATCGATGCCCGCGCCGCTGCCGGCGCCGGTGGCGGTGACCTCGGTGCTGCCGCTGATCGTGATGGTGCCGCCGCTGATGCCCGCGCCGCTGGCGGCGGTGGCGGTAACATTGCCGCCGGTGATGGTGATGCTGCTGGCCGCGGAGCCTTTGATGCCCACGCCGCTGCCAGTGCCGGTGGCGGTGACGGTGCCGCCGTTGATGTTGAGGGTCTTGACGTAAATGCCCGCGCCGTCGTTCGCGCTGCCGGCGGTGACGGAGCCGCCGTTGATGGTGACGGTGCCGTAGGTAGCCTTGATGCCTGCTGCGTCTTTGGAGTTGGCGGCGCTGGCCTCGATCACGCCACCGTTGATGGTAAGGGAGCCGCCACTGTCGAAGGATATTCCATAAGAGTAGTTAAACTCGCCGCCGCCCGTGGCGATCAGCTTGCCGGTACCAGCATTCTGCCCGTAGATGGTCAGGTTGCAATTCTTTTTGACGGCTAAAAAAGATTTGACAGCAAGTGTACATCCGTCGGTCAGGATCAGGTGCACATTGCCCTTGAGATTGAGGACGCCGTATATGGTGACCGCTCCATTCACCACATACCATGTATCGGCGCCGTCTGTGCCCCAAGTGGCGTCTTGGAAGTTGGGTCTGTTCTCGCTGCTCTTTGCCTCGGTGTAGCTGTCGCAGGTCTGCGCATCGCCGTTTGCGTCCAGATATGAGACGCTTCCCGCCGCCAGCGCCGTCGCGGGCAGCAGACTCAGGCACAGGGCCAGCGTCAGCAGAATACTGATTGCTTTTTTCTTCATTTCTGTTTCCTCTTTCATAATTGGCGTGTGGACAAAGTTTTGATGGGATGGAACATCCCATCATGAAGGGGGTACCCCCTTCATGAGCTTTTTCAGTTCGATGTGTCCCTGACCCATGCCAGCAGCATTTCCTTCAGGTGGGACAGCTCCTTCCAATAGTCGCCGGTACGGTTGTTTGCCCATACGAGCCCCTGCGCGTACCGTTCCGCCATGCCCAGCATGGTCAGGGTGATGGTGGTGAACAATTCATCTTCCGGGAGATCGGTGCGGATGCTGCCGTCCGCCTTGGCCGCTTCATATTTCCGGTGAAAAAGCATGCCTATGGGCTTTAGTACATCAAGCTGCACCGCAAGCTGCTCCTCCGACGCCCCTTCCCGGCAGATGTAGCTTTTGTAATTCGCGCTAAAGCGCAGAACCTCCGGCCGCTCCCGGTAGAGGCGGAGCATGGAATCACAATAGAGCTCGACCAGCTGATAAGCATTCCGGCTTTCCAGGTCTTCCGGGTCGACGGCCTGTAAGACCTCCTTCCACACCGTTTCCCACATGTCGGCGCTGATGGCGATCACCAAATTCAGCTTGTTCTGATAATACTTGTACAGGGTGGCGATGCCCACATCCGCTGTCTCGGCCACCATCTGCAAACTGACCGCTTCAATTCCATGCCTGGAGAATAAATCAAGCCCTGCTTCCAGCAGTTGCTTTTTCCTGCGTTCTGCCTCTCTCTCGTCCCGGGCGATATTTCTTGCCATAACCTGCCCCCTTTTGGAGTGATAAGATATAAATATAGTAACACTATTATAATAGAAATACTTATAATATGCAAGAGAAATTTTTCTTTGCGCAAAAGCGAAGATAAAAATCGTAAACCTTGCAGGGCATCTGGACAAGGTGTCTGGAAAGGCCGTAGCAGATGGCGTAGCGGAGGAAGCCGGTTTGAAAGTGTACTACCGCCGGCGCTCGGGGTATACGCTTTAATCAGAAACACTACATTTATATTCTCTCAGGGAAATGTTCGCGCCGAACAGAATTAGCCGCAGACAGAAGTATGCTATGATATAGATATTACAAAGGCCGAAGAGTATCACTATTCCTTCGATATCCAATATTTACTTCGTGCTGTATTCAACATTGCTTGAAAATAAAAGCAAGATGAATGAAATCTTGCAGATTCAGGGTATCTCTGCTGTAAAGCGAGTTTCTGAAAAAGCTATATCCGCCGGAATAATTTCTTCTGTGCTGTGTGCAACAAGCATTTTGTCAGGCATTTCGCTCTATATGTGCCATCTTGCGATTCTTCTACCAACGATTATGAATTGCTTTATTTCGGCAATCCTGTCTGGATTTTATTCTTGTAAAGTAAATTCGCTCAAAGCGGAAAACATCCATAAGGCGGTTATCTCGATGCTCTCTATTGTGATGCAAAGTATCCTTCTACTATTTGTGTAGACCGGCAGGTGTCTCCCATGAGACACCTGCCGGTTAATAGGTATATTCTCTTGGTTGTGTACTTCTGTGGCAAAGATGCCGGATCAAATAAATTGCAGAAAACCACCTTGATAAATCTCATCTCAGCGGGATATGCTGGAAAAGTTCTGTGAAAAGCAGGGATGGGAGGTTGCGGCAGTCTATCAGGACGACGGCTTCACCGGCCTGAACATGGAACGCCCCGACCTGAAACGGATGTTGAAGGCCATTGAGCGGAAGCAGATAAACCTTGTCATTACGAAAGATTTATCAAGGTTAGGGCGGAACTACTTGCAGACCGGGCAGCTTATCGAGGACTTCTTCCCAAGGAACGGCGTGCGCTATATCGCCATGAATGACGGTATCGACACCATGCGGGACAACAATGACATTGCGCCATTCAAAAATATCCTGAACGAGATGTACAGCAAGGATATTTCCAAGAAAGTCCATTCTTCCTATGTCCTGAAAGCGCAGAAAGGCCAGTTTACCGGCTGTCTTGCCCCTTTCGGCTACCGGAAAGACCCGGAGAATAAAAACCGCCTGCTGGTAGATGAAGAAACCGCCCCGGTTGTCCGGCTGATTTTCGGGTATGCGCTGGACGGCCACGGCCCCAACTACATCCGGCGCAGGCTGGAGGAAGAAAAGCACCCCTGCCCCACATGGTGGAACCGGAAACGTGGGCACCGGAACATCCGCACCAAATGGGAGAAGAAAGACCCGGAGAATGGGAAATATATTTGGGATTTCTCCGTTATCAAAGAAATCCTGATGAACCCCGTCTACACCGGTGCAGTCGCTTCCCAAAAGACCGAGTACCGCTTTAAAATCGGCACTATCCGGGACAAGAAGCCGGAGGACTGGATTGTGGTGGAAGGGACGCATGAGCCGCTGGTAGACAAAAAGAGTTTTGCCATCGTGCAGGAAAAGCTGAAATCCCGCCAGCGGCCGGGGCAGTCCGGGGAGCCGAGCCTGTTTGCCGGGCTTCTCAAATGCGGCGAGTGCGGAAAGTCCCTGACTGTCCGCTACACCAATGCCAAGCACCCCCAAAGGATTTATTCCTGCAAGACTTACAATGCCTTTGGGAAACAGCACTGCACCCAGCACCGGATTGATTATGACACGCTCTATGCCCTTGTGCTGAATAAAATCCGGGAGTGCGCCGCCGCTGCCCTGACCGACAGTGAAGCGGTGGCCGGGCGGCTGACCGACACCTGCGAAGCCGAGCAGAAAGGCCAGAGGGAAGCGATGGAGCGCACCCTTGCCAAAGACGAGGAACGGATTGAAGTGTTGGAAAAGATGGTGCTGCGGCTCTATGAGGACATGGTTGCCGGACGAATCACAGACGCAAACTTCAATCTCCTGCTGGAAAAGACGCAGAAGGAACAGGCGGAATTAAAGGCAAAAGTCGAGAAAGGCAGGAAGCACCTTGCCGATGAAATCCGGCTTGCCGTGGACGCAAGGCAGTGGGTGGAATCCATACAGGAATACCGGGACATCACCGAACTGGACGCTTCCACCTTAAACCGCCTGATTAAAGAAATCGTTGTCCATGAAACCATAGGCAGCGATAAGACAAGACACATTTCTATCGAAATTCATTTTAATCTCAAACCCATACCGGAAGTGGAGCAGGTCACAGGCTGACCGCTCCCCGCTCCGGGGAGGTTCTTTAAAAACTCCATATATATTTCTTGACGTGCCGCCGCCCGCCAGAAAGCTGTATTGTTCCTACTAATTGGGGATAACACAGCTCATGGCTGGCGGCGGCATCATCCTTTTGGGAACCACGCTGATCCCCCTGCTGTCTGGCTTGTTCTAAGGAGGGCTTATGGATTTTCTCACCGACTGGCTCACGAACTGGCTGAAAGAGCTGTTGATCACCGGCATCATGGGGAACCTCGAAGGGCTCTTTGATACCGTCAATGCCAAAGTCGGAGAGATTGCGGTACAGGTAGGGACTACCCCGGCGGCATGGAACGCCGGGGTTTTCTCCCTCATCCGCCAGCTTTCCGAAACGGTGATCCTGCCGATTGCCGGATTGGTGCTGACCTTTGTTGCCACCTACGAGCTGATACAGATGCTTTTGGAAAAGAACAATATGCACGAGTTTGATGTGGCGAATATCTACAAATGGGTATTCAAAACCGCTTGTGCCATCCTCATTCTTTCCAACACCTTTGATATTGTCATGGCGGTGTTCGATGTGTCGCAGAGCGTGATTGCGGATGCGGCGGGGCTCATTCAGGGCTCCACCGACATTACGCCGGATATGCTGGCGGAGCTGGAAACCACGCTGGAGGGCATGGACTTGGGGCCGCTCCTTGGCCTGTGGCTCCAGTCCTCTGTGATCGGGCTGACCATGCAGGTCATGGGGATCATCATTTTCGTTCTGGTGTACGGAAGAATGATTGAAATATATTTAATGACCAGTCTGGCCCCTCTCCCCGTTGCCACGCTTTCTAACCGGGAGCTGGGCGGTACAGGGCAGAACTACCTAAAATCCCTGTTCGCCGTGGGCTTTCAAGGGATGCTCATACTGGTCTGTGTTGCGATCTATGCGGTGCTCATCCAGGGCATCGCCACAGGCGGCGATCCGATTGGAGCGATATGGGGAACCGTAGGCTATACGGTTCTATTGTGCTTCATGCTGTTTAAGACAGGCGGCATCGCCCAGCGCATCTTCGGGGCGCATTAAACGGACGGACTTCGGGACAATTTGTCCCGAGGCCGGGAAAGGAGGAAACGATTTTGAGTAAGGATGTCATATTAACCCCGGAACAGATCGCCGCCGAGGAGCGGCGCTGGCTGTTCGATGCGCCGATTGCGGAGCTGGCCGAGGTAAAAGGCGTGACGGTGGACGAGGCGGTTAAACTGCGGACGGACGCAATTTTGCAGGAGGCCGCTGTTCCCATCGAAGTCACGGTTCGCCCGATTGAGCCCCAGGGCAAGCTCATCGGCTTTGCCAGCGTCAACTATGGCGGTGTAGTGATTGACGATTTCAAGGTGGTGGATGGCAAGAACGGGATTTTCCTGGGTGCTCCCAGCAAACCTGATCCCACCAGCAGGACGGGCTACCGTTCCACGGTGCGGATCAATGACCGGGCCACCCAGGAGCGGCTCAATGCGGCGGGAGCCCAGGCGTACCATTCAGCGGTGGAAAAGCTCATCGCCCGGGCCGAGGCAGTCCGCCCCACCCCGATCAAGGAGCAGATGGCACAGGCCGCAAGGGAGGCCGGGAAGGAAAATGCCGCCCGAACCGCCCCAGCAAAGAAGAAGGAGGCCCGGGATGACAGGTGATATGACCTCGAGACAAAATGTCCCGAAGTCTCCAGCCTGTCCGGAGGGGCTGTTTTTGATGGACGGGATTGAAGGGCTGCGCTCTTTGCCGAAGCACTCGGTTGATATGCTCCTTACCGATCCGCCCTATGGCACTACCCGGAACTTTTGGGATGTGCCGCTCCCGCTCCCGGAGCTGTGGGAGGCAGTCAAATGGGCGGTCAAGCCGGATGGCGCAGTGCTGTTTTTCGCACAATGCCCTTATGATAAGGTGCTGGGGGCATCCAACCTCTCTATGCTCCGCTATGAATGGGTGTGGTACAAAAGCAGGTGTACTGGCTTTCTCAATGCAAGGCGGGCTCCCCTAAAGCGGACAGAAAACATTCTGGTGTTTTATCAAAAATTGCCCTATTACGATCCGCAGTTTGAACAGGGCAAGCCCTATAAGAAAATTTCCCGTGAGGGGAGCAACAGCCCCAACTATGGAAAATTCCTGCGTTCCAGCAGTGGATCAGAGGATGGCCTGCGTTTCCCCGGGAACCTTTTGGCCTTTTCTTCCGTACAGCGTACCGTCCACCCTACGCAAAAGCCCGTGGAGCTGTGCGAGTATCTCATCAGAACCTATACCCGGCCCGGGGAGCTGGTGGCAGACATCTGCGCTGGCTCCGGCACGACTGCTGTGGCTGCTGTCAATACGGGCCGCCGCTTTGTATGCTTTGAAACAGCCCCGGCCTTTTACGCCCCAGCTACAGAACGCATCCGGCTGGCTACTGAGGCGGTCAAAGCCGGGCAGAAAGGAGTATGACTATCGGAAACTATTCTATCATTTACGCCGATCCCCCTTGGCAGTACCAGCGCAATAAAGTACAGGGGGCGGCAGAAAACCATTATCCCACAATGGGGATTGACGAGCTGTGTGCGCTCCCGGTGGCTGATTTGGCCGCCCCGGACAGCGCACTTTTTTTGTGGGCGACTTTCCCCCAGCTCCCGGAGGCCCTGCGGCTCATAGAGGCGTGGGGCTTCCGCTATAAGTCGGTGGCCTTTGTGTGGCTCAAAAAGAATAAAAAGGCAGACAGTTGGTTTTATGGCCTTGGCTTCTGGACGAGGGGAAATGCGGAGATCTGCCTGCTGGCTACCAAGGGCCATCCCAAACGGCAGGCGGCAAATATCCATCAGTTTATCATTTCCCCGATTGAAGCCCACAGCAAAAAGCCGGACGAGGCCCGGGAAAAGATCGTGGCCCTTATGGGCGACCTGCCCCGGGTGGAGCTCTTTGCCAGACAGTCCCCGCCCGGCTGGGAGGTGTGGGGAAATGAAGTGAAAAGCACGATCCCCGACTTTGGGCTCATGGGGCCCCCGCAAAATCAGCGATTTTGTGGGGAGAGGAGGAACAACGGAGCGGACGGACTTCGGGACAAAGTGTCCCGAGGTAGTCAAGCGGAGTTTGTAACGACGAGTCCCGAGGTTAAAGGGGCCGGAAAGGAGGCTGATCCATGCCCTATGTGAATGTACCCAACGACCTGTCAAAAGTAAAAACCAAAATGGCCCTAAACCTTACCAAGCGCCAGCTCATCTGTTTTGGCTGTGCGGCGGCGGTAGGCATCCCATCCTATCTGCTGGCCCGAGGCTCTATCGGTAATACCGGGGCCATGTTCCTTATGCTGGCCGTGATGCTCCCGGCGTTTCTTCTGGCCATGTATGAAAAAGACGGGCTCCCGGCGGAAAAGGTGCTGAAAAACATCATACGGGCCCGGTTTCTGCGTCCCGGAGTCAGGCCCTATCAGACACAAAACATTTACGCCCCCTTTGCCGGACGGGGCGCTGTGAGAAAGGAGGATGCGATTGCGAAAGGCAAATCCAACCAGCGGAAGAAAAACCGCAAAGGCTAAAAACCGGGCGGCCCTGTCCGCCCAGCAGACGATCCCCTATGTGGCGATGCACCCGGACGGGGTATGCAAGCTCCCTGGCGGGCTCTACACAAAGACCGTGGAATATGAGGACATCAATTATTCCGTGGCATCCACCGAGGATCAGACTGCAATCTTTGGCGGCTGGAGCTCATTCCTCAACTACTTTGACAGCTCCCTGCCGTTCCAGCTTTCCTTTATCAACCGCCGCTCCCACTCCCGGAGCCGCTATAAGGTAAACATTCCCCAGGCGGATGATGATTTTAACAGCGTCCGGGAGGAATTTACCGGGATGCTGAAAAACCAGATTGCCCGGTCTAACAACGGGATTGAACGCTCCAAGTACATTACTTTCGGCATCCCAGCCGGAGGGATCGTGGAGGCCCGGCCCCGTCTGGAGCGTGTGGAGGCCGATGTGATGGGCAACTTTAAGCGGCTGGGTGTTCCCTGTGAACCGATGGACGGGCGGGCAAGGCTGGCCCTGCTTCACAGCCAGATGCATCCGGGCAACCGGGAACCGTTCCGCTTTTCATGGAAGGACATCCCGCAGACGGGGCTCGGCACCAAGGACTATATCGCCCCGGACAGCTTTGACTTCCGGCACTCCCGCCTGTTCCGGGTGGGCCAGTATTGGGGCGCTGTTTCCTACTTGCAGATTTTGGCGTCTGAGCTCTCGGATAAACTGCTGGCGGAAATTCTGGAGCTGGATGCGGAAATGACCGTAACCCTCCATATCCAGACGGTGGATCAGCTAAAGGCGATCAAAACCATCAAGGGAAAAATCTCCGACATCGGGAAAATGAAGGTGGAGGAACAGCGGAAGGCTGTCCGGGCCGGGTATGATCCCGACATTCTCCCGCCCGACCTCATTACCTTTTCCAAGGATGCGGCGGAGCTCCTTGCCGACCTCCAGTCCCGCAACGAGAGAATGTTCCTTTTGACTTTTACGGTAGTCAATATGGCCCCTACCCGCCAGCGGCTGGAAAATGATGTGTTTACCGTGGGCGGCATCGCACAGAAATACAACTGCGCCTTAAAGCGGCTGGACTGGCAACAGGAGCAGGGCTTTGTGTCCTCGCTGGCCCTCGGCTACAACGAAGTGGAGATCCAGCGTGGTATGACAACCAGCTCCACGGCAATTTTCATCCCCTTTATGACAAGGGAGCTGCGGATGGACGGGCAGGCCCTCTACTATGGCATGAACGCCCTTTCCCACAATGTCATTATGGCTGACCGCAAAAAGCTGAAGTCGGCCAACGGAATGTACCTCGGCTCTACGGGCTCGGGAAAATCCTTTGCGGCAAAGCGGGAACTGCTCAATGTCTTTCTGACCATCCCCCAGGATCGGATTATCATTGTTGATCCGATGGGCGAATATGCCCCGCTGGTTCGCAGGCTGGGCGGACAGGTGATCGAGATTGCCCCGGACAGCCCCCACCACCTAAACCCGATGGATGTGGAGCTCAACATGGCCGCCGGGGAGAGCCCTCTTTCCATGAAGGCGGATTTTTTGCTTTCCCTGTGCGAGCTGGTGGTAGGCGGAAAGGAAGGCTTACAGCCCATCGAAAAGACAGTTGTTGACCGCTGTGTGCGGCTGGTGTACCGGGAACAGGCCCTTGGGCTTGATACAGGAAAAACCCCGCTTTTGCAGGACTTGTACGAGGAGCTCTTAAAACAGCCGGAGCCCGAGGCCCGGCGTGTGGCAACTGCCCTTGAGCTCTACTGCACCGGCTCCCTCAACCTGTTTAACCATCCCACGAATGTGAAAACCGACAGCCGGGTGGTGTGTATCGTGCTGAAAAACATGGGAGAAAACCTCCGCAAGATCGCCATGCACATCACAAATGAATTTGTGTCCCAGGCGGTAGATACCAACTTCCGGGAGGGCGTGGCGACATGGTGCTATTTCGATGAGTTCCATGTCCTGCTCCGTGATCCGCTGACCGCCAGCTATTTTGTGGCGGTGTGGAAAATGCTGAGAAAGAAAGGCTGCGTTCCCAGCGCCCTCACGCAGAATGTGAAAGACCTTCTGGCCAGCCGGGAGATCGAGAACATTCTGGATAACACCGACTTTATGATTTTGCTCTCGCAGGCGCAGAGTGACCGGGCAATTTTGGCAAGACAGCTCGGTATTTCCGAGCACCAGCTTTCCTACATTACCCACTCTAATTCCGGCGAGGGCCTGCTGTTTTACGGGAATGTGACCATCCCGTTTGTGGATCGGTTCCCGAAGGGGGAAATCTATGACCTCTTAACCACCCGACCGGAGGATATGAAGAATGAAGCGAAAACCGAATAAACCACGCCCGGAGGCCCAAACGCATACGGAACCCGGAAACGGGGCTGCCGAGCCCGGCGGCCCTGCTTTTGGGGCTGGCTCTGAACAGGAGCCCGGGGCGGCTGGCACTTCGGGACAAAGTGTCCCAAAGTCAAAATTCCGCCAGAAAAGCCAGCAGGAACAGGCGGCGGCATCCAAGCTCCGCATGGAAAAGCGGGGCGAAAAACGGGAGGCCGCCCGGGAAAAGCTGGCAAAGCAGAAGCCGCCCAAACAAAAAGGCCCGATCCGTAAAGCGGCGGGGGCCGCCGGATGGGGCGTTCACGGCTTTGTGCATGGCAAGCTCTACGAGGTGGAGCAGGAAAATGCAGGAACCGAAGGGGCCCACCGCTCGGAGCTTGCCGGGGAGGTTGTCCTGCGGCAGGGCTCCCGGTTTGTAAAACGCAAAGTCCGGGAGCATCCGGCAAGGGCGGCCAGCCGGGCCGAGGCCAGGTATCAGAAAGCGGCGGCGGATTATCATTTCCACACCGCCGCACAGGAGCACCCGGAGCTTTCCCAAAACTATTTTACCCGGTACTGGCAGAAACAGCGGCTTAGAAAGCAATACCAGAAGCGGGCGAAGGAGGCCGCAAAACAGAGCGCAAAAGCCGCCGGGAAAACAGCCGCCGTCACGGAAAAGCTGACAGCCCGGGCCGCCGGGTTTGTGAAGCGCCATCCAGTCGGATGCCTGCTGGCGCTGGCCTGTGTCCTTGTGATCGTCCTGCTCCAGTCCTGTTCGTCCTCGCTGGTGTCCATCGGCAACGCCGGAGCCGGGGCGCTGGGAGCCACCACTTACCCCTCTGAGGATGAGGCGATTTTAGGGGCGGAGGCGGCTTATGCCGGGCTGGAGGCAGAACTGCAAACCTATCTTGATACCTACGAAAGCACCCACGATTATGACGAGTACCACTTCGATCTGGACGAGATTGAACACGATCCCTATGTGCTCATTTCCCTGCTGTCGGCGCTCCATGAAGGAGAATGGACGCTTTCACAGGTGGAGGGCTCCCTGCAAATGCTCTTTGACCGCCAGTATATTCTGACAGAGCGTGTGGAGGTGGAGACACGCTATGATAGCGACGATGAACCCTATTCGTGGTACATCTGCTATGTGACGCTGGAAAACAAAAACCTGTCCCACCTGCCTGTCTCCCTGTTGAGCGAGGAACAAATGTCCCGGTACTCCATCTATATGTCCACCCTCGGCAACCGTCCCAACCTGTTTCCCGACTCCCCCTATGTGGACAAATACATTACCAACCCGCCGGAGGACTATGAGGTTCCGGGGGAATATCTGGACAATGAAACATTCGCCGCTATTTTCTCGGAGGCAGAGAAATACATCGGCTATCCCTATGTGTGGGGCGGCTCCAGCCCGTCTACATCTTTTGACTGCTCCGGCTATGTGTCATGGGTGATCAATCATTCCGGCTGGAATGTGGGCCGCCTTGGGGCGCAGGGGCTTTACAACATCTGTACTCCGACCAGCTCCCCAAGGCCCGGCGACCTTGTGTTTTTCAAGGGAACCTATGATACCCCGGGCGTGAGCCACTGTGGGATTTATGTAGGCGATGGGCGGATGCTCCATTGTGGCGATCCCATCGGATATGCAAACTTAAATACAAGCTACTGGCAGTCTCATTTTTACGCCTACGGGCGTTTACCATGATTGGAGGTCATTTATGGCAACAGCAAAAAGCATGAAAATCCAGGCCGAGATTGATAAGGTCAAAGCCAAAATCAGCGAACAGCAGGCCCGGCTCAAGGAGCTGGAGCAGAAAAAGCTGGAGGCGGAAAACAGTGAGATCGTGGACATCGTGCGTGGCATGAGCATCCCTCTTGCGGAGCTGCCCCTGCTGTTTGAAAAGCTGAAAGGCGGCGGGGCTTTGGGACAAAGTGTCCCGAAGTCCGAGGATGAGGAAAAGGAGGAAAACTGAATATGAAACGGTTTCGAGTTTTGACAGCGGCGCTTTGTGCCGCTGTTTTGTTATGCGGCTTTAGCGTTCCCGCCTATGCCTACGCAGGCGGCGAGGGCGAGGACTACGGCGATCCCACAATGGAAACCCCGGCCCCGGAGCCGACTATTACGCCGGGCGAGGGCTTTTCCGAGGAGGGAAACCTTGTAACCCGTGATCTGCTCTATGACGAGCACACCAACAAGCAGTTTATTACTGTCCAGACCAGCGGCGGCAATACCTTTTACATTGTCATTGATTATGACAAGCCTGTGGACGAGGAAGGCGAACAGTATGAAACCTACTTTTTCAGCGTTGTGGACGAGGGGGATCTGCTGGCCGCCGCTGAAGCCGCTGGCATAGAGCAGGCGGTCTGCTCCTGCCCGGAGAAATGTGCGGCGGGGACTGTGAATACAGACTGCCCGGTGTGCTCCGTCAATATGGGGAAATGCGTAGGCGCAGAGCCGGAGCCCGAGACTGCCCCGGAGCCGGAGTCGGAACCCGAAAAGAAAAGCAATTCCGGGATGCTCCTGCTGGTGCTGGGGATTGCCCTAATTGGCGGCGGGGCTGGCTGGTATTTCAAGGTTTACCGTCCGAAACACCAGCAGGCCGACCAGCCCGAGGAGGACGATGGCGGGGATTACCCGGACTATGACGAGTTTGAAGATGACGGCCCCCCGTGGGACGAGGAGGACGAAACCGAAGAAAAGGAGGAAATCAGATGAATTTTACCAGCAGTCCCTTTGAACGAATGATGAAAGAAAAACCCCGTCCCCAGGCTCCCGCCAAGAACAGGCCGCCCAGGGGCTCCGCCTGTTATGGCTGCTGTTACTGGCGGGGGATCGCCTGTGTGTCCTGCTACAAGGAGCTTTTGAAGGCTGGGGCTGGCGGGAGGTGATGGATTGTCCCGTGAACTGACACGCAAGGAAAAGACAGCGATCCGCTCTCTTGTGGTAACATGGTGCGCCAACTATGACCGGGAATACGGATGCCTGCCGCTGGACAGCGATTGCTATATGCTGGGGAAATGCTGGACGGGATCATACTGCCGCTATTTCCGGGAGTCCGTCCTGCCCCTTGATCCGGCGCTGGAAGCGTCCCTTATGAGCGAGGGCCCAAGGCCGGATTTTAAGATATGCCCGGTATGCGGCGGGCCTGTTTCCCCGGACAGGCGGCAGGCGTACTGCTCGGCGGCCTGTGCAAAGAAAGCCCACCGCCGCCAGCAACGGGAATATATGCGGAAAAAGCGGGGGGCATCCGTTGACAATTAGGGCCTGCAAAACCCGCTTATAGCAAGGCTTTCCGGGGCCGTTTCGTTGGCCTGCCGTATCATTCTACGGTCTGGCCCCGTTTGCCCCGATGCTGTCAACATCCATACAGCGGGACTTTGGGACAATTTGTCCCGAAGTACCCGCTTTCTGAGAGGAGGAATTATGCCGAACTATTACCCCATCAATGAGGAGGCCGCCCGGCGTGCCAAAAACGCCAACAGCTTTTCCGACTATGTTCCCGGCTCCGCCACCGCCGCTTACCGTGAAATGGTGGATCGTGCCTATGCCCTCGGGGAACAGCAGAAAGGGCGTGTCGATCCCATGTACCACGAAAAGATTGACGGGCTCATAGACCGCTATGCCCGCAAGCTGGCGGAGAACATCAACCAGAGCAATCTCATAGATGCCCGTGTACCCTCGATCCTCATCGCCGGAGGCTCCAACTTCCCGGTGCGGAAAAAGGAAAAGCAGAACGCCGCCCGGGATAAGAACATGGGCGAATATATGCAGATCGAGGGCCTGCTGGATAAGGTGCGCTCAACGGGCATGGGCGGGATCAGCGCAGACGATGACCGGGCCGTGGAAAAGCTGGAGGCAAAGCTGGCAGGGCTGGAGGCCATGCAGGAGGAAATGAAAACCGTCAATGCCTACTACCGCAAGCATAAAACGCTGGAGGGCTGTCCCGTCCTGTCCGCCGAGGAGATCGGAAAGCTCCAGTCCTCTATGGCATCCGACTGGCGCAAAAATCCCGTACCCTATCCGTCCTATCTGCTTACCAACAACAACGCCAACATCCGCCACACACGCCAGCGCATTGAGGATTTGAAAAGTCAGTCGGAATATGCGGGCTGGGCCTTTCCCGGAGGGCGGGCGGAAATCAACGAAGGAGAAAACCGCTTGCAGCTCTTTTTTGAGGAAAAGCCATCGGAGGAACAGCGGCGGGAACTGAAAAGCAACGGTTTTAAGTGGGCTCCCAGCCAGGGGGCATGGCAGAGACAGCTTACGAAAAATGCCATCTATGCGGCGGGCCGGATGGAGTTTTTACGCCCGGAGGATGGGCAGAGCCCTTACCAGCTCCAGCCCTTTGCCCGGAAAACGGAAAAGGATATGGCACGATGAAGGAGGTGTATTTGTGGACAAAAATCAAGGCTATTCCATTTTGAAGGCTGTGATGCTGGAAAATGGCAGGGGCTTTGCGCTGGGGCATCATCCCACAGCCCCATCCCCCTATGTCACATGGGCCTGTTACGATGATAAGAACGGCCAGCGGCAGTATGAATGGGGACATTACGGCAACGATCTGGCCGCTATGGAACAGGATTTTTCAGACCGGGTAAAGGACTATCAGCGGCTTTACCATGTGGGGATCGTGCAGACCGAGGCCCCCGGCCTTTACAAGTATTACTCTACCCAGCGGCCTGTGGACATCGGGACATTCCCCAAACCGCCCCACAATGCCCCGGATGAGATCGTCAACTATGACCGCCGCATCCCGGTGGAGGGCGGCGCATTTCTGGCATGGGGGCATCTGACTTATACAAGGCCGCTGACCGAAAAAGAGGCATCTGACTATGAGCTCCGTCCTGCCCCCGTCATTTCTGAATTATCCCGAAAAAATGATGACAGGCCCCTCTCTATTGCCCAGCAGATGAAAGAGGCCGGAGCTCTGGCTGAAGCCAGCCGGGGCGATCCCATCCATAAGAAAAAGGCCCCCGACCGGGGCGACCGATAGGAGGATTTGTATGGAAGAAAGATATAACCCGATGAAAAGTGCGGAGATCGCCACCGAGCACAATTACAATATGCTGGACGGTGTTCTCAATAACCAGGCCCCACCCCCGGAGGAAAAGGAGCTGGATAAGGTTAAGGAGCCGCCCCACAAGCGCCGGAGCCGGGAACGGGAGGAACGATGACAAAGAAACGCCGCCGCCCGATCCATCTCCATGTGATGGTGTCCGAGGAGGAGCAGGCCCTTATTCAACAGCGCATGGCCGAGTCGGGCATCCGCAATATGGGGGCCTATATGCGGAAAATGGCCCTCAATGGCTATGTGCTCCATGTTGACCTCTCGCCCGTCCGGGAGCTGGTATCACTCCAGCGGCGGTGCTCCAACAATCTAAATCAAGTGGCGATCCAGGCGAATACCTACGGTGGGATTTACCCTGAGGAGATCGCCGCTTTGCAACGGGACTATGCCGCCCTGTGGGGGCCGCTGTCCGATCTGCTGAAAAAGCTCTCCGCATTGCTGGAGCTCTGATCCTGCCGGGGAGTGGCGTATGCCGCTCCCCGGTTTTCACTACTTCGGGACAATTTGTCCCGAGGTGCTGAAAGCCGGAGGCATCCTTGTTGTCCCTCCCGGACAGAGGTATAATTATCATGTAAGGAACCATAAACCACACTTTTCAAGGAGGTATCAAGCGATGCGGATCATTCTGAAACTTTTAGCGGCCCCCTTTGTTCTGGCCCTCACGCTCCTTGTGGCAGTATTGAATTTTGCTTTTTCCTTTGCGTCATGGGTGTTCTGCGCCCTGTCCTTTCTCTGTCTGATCGGAGCCCTGTTTGCTTTATTCACGGGGGATCGCTGGGGCATACAGGGGCTTGTGATCGCCTTTGCTGTTTCGCCCTTTGGCCTGCCCGCTGTGGCGGAGTGGCTCATTGACAAGCTGGACAGTCTCAACTACTCGCTAAAGAGTTTTATCACAGGATAACGCTTTGGGACAATTTGTCCCGAAGTCCCCTGCGGCGGCTGGACGGACAGCCGCCGTTTTCTTTTGGAAGGAGGTGTGCTCACGGCTACAACTTATATCCGGCCCTACAAGGTGGCGGCTGGGAAAGGCGCTGTCCAGACAATGGAGGAACGCTTTGACTATGGGCTTAATCCGAAAAAGCTGGGAGCCCTGTCCTCATACCTCTGCGATCCGGCCACGGCTCCCGCTGAGTTTCTGCTGGTAAAGAGCCAGTACCAGGCGGAAACAGGCCGGGCCGTAGAGCGTGGAGCCCTGTTTTTTCAAATCCGGCAGGCGTTCCCGCCCGGCGAAGTGACAGCGGAGGAGGCCAACCAGATTGGCTATGAAACAGCCATGCGCTGGACGAAGGGAAAGTATCAGTTTTTTGTCTGCACCCACACAGACAAGGGCCACCTCCACAATCACATTTATTTTAATTCAACGGCCTTTGACCGCTCTCGGAAGTTCCATAATTTTATCGGCTCCAGCTTTGCCCTGCGGCGGCTCTCTGACCGGGTGTGCATTGAGCATGACCTCTCTGTGATCCAAAATCCAAAACAGCACAGCAAGGGCCGGTATCTCCATTATGGCCAGTGGATTGGGGAAAAGCCGCCCTCTGCAAAACAGCGGGTGCGGCTGGCCATCGTGGAGTCCCTGCAAAAACAGCCCGCCGATTTTCCGGCGTTTCTGAGGCTTATGGAGGAGTCCGGCTTTCTGGTAAAGCATGGCCGTGGCGGTGTGATCTCCTTCCTTGCTCCCGGGCAGGATAAGCCCACCCGCCTGCGGGCATCTACCCTCGGGGATGGTTTTGATCCCGAGGACATCCAGGCTGTGATTGCCGGGGATCGTCCGCTCCCGGAGCTCCCGCATGAGGCCCCGGCTCCTGCCCGGCGTGTCAATCTGATTATAGACATTCAAGAGCGCATGGCACAGGGCAAGGGCCCGGCCTATGAACGGTGGGCCAAGGTTTACAATCTGAAACAGATGGCTGCTGCGCTCCAGTACCTGCGGGAAAATGATCTGATGGACTATGAAGCGCTGGCGGCCAGTACAGAAAAGGCAGTAGAGCATTTTCACACACTGTCCGAGGAATTGCGGCAAACGGAGGCGGAGCTGGAAAAAAACACCGGGCTCATGGCGGCTACTGTGGACTACGCAAAAACCCGGCCTGTGTTTGACGGTTACAAGGCGGCCCGGTACAGTAAAAAATATCTGTCGGAGCATGAGGCGGAGCTTGCCGCTTACCGGGCGGCCCGGGCCACTATGAATGAGCTTTTGGACGGTGCAAAACTGCCAAAGATGGCGGATATGAAAAAGGCCCGCCAGGAATTGGCGGGAAAGAAAAAAGCCCTCTATGCGGAATACCGCAAGGCCCAGGCGGATATGCGGCAGGCTGTGGCAATCAAGGCGAACATTGATCATCTGCTCGGCGTGACGGACGGGCGGGAAAATAAGGCCCAGGAGCGGTAGCGACAGGCCGCAGACAACAGGCGCATAGCGCCGGGACTTTGGGACAATTTGTCCCGAAGTTCAGCGGGTTTGGGGAGCTCCCCAACAAGCATTTTTGCGGGCCTGCGGCCAGCAAAAATTTCGGAGTGTGGCCACACCCGAATTGCTTGCCATTTCGTGCGCTTTCGCTATATGGCGCAAAAAAACGAAGGTCACGCTTTCTTACGCATCCTCCGTTTCTTTCGCCGCTTTCATCGCTTGGATCGTGGCTTCAACGATTTTAAGTTCTTTTTCGTCCAAGGAGTTCAGCATGGCATCAATCCGCTTTCTGCACTCGCTGCCTTTATTTTTGGACGGGTAAAAGTATTGATCTACCGATATGTCGAACATTGTAACCAACTGATAAAAAGTATTAAAGCTCGGGTGTTGGCCGTCATTCTCGTGATACATAATGGTACGAGGAGCCCGGTCAACAATATAGGCCAGCTGCTCCTGTGTCATCCCGCTGGCCTCCCGAGCCCGTTTGATGGCAAGCCCTATATCGTGAAAATCAAATCGTCGTTCATCTCGTTCTATCTTCATAACATCACCTAATGTAATTTTACATTTCATGTTATAGTATTTGAACGACTATGAATTTCATTCTACCGACTATTTAATTTCACTTATCTGCTTGTTTATGACACATCATTGACAATTCCGTTTGGTTGAGATATACTTTTCATGTAAGTATGAAAAATATGATTTCAAGGAGTAAAGATAAAATGTCAATGCCTAAAGGAAAGCATATATTTGGAACAGTTAAGGTTGGAGAACGCGGTCAAATAGTTATTCCAAAAGAAGCGCGTGAGATATTTGATATTAACCCCGGAGATACATTACTTGTTTTGGGCGATGAAGAACAAGGAATTGCAGTCGTCAAGGCTGATGTTATGAAGGAAGTTGCTGTAAAAATTTTGAAAGGGTTGGGCCGTTTTGGGCGTGAAAAAGATGATGAAAAATAGTTTTTTCAGTATATTGCCGTTTTTCTTGGCCGCTGATTTAATGCTCCCTTTTCTATTGGCACCTACTTATAAAGGATATAGTCATTTAAGGCAAGTAATGAGCGTTTTGGGGGCCAGTAAAGCACCATTACATTCCATTTATAATCTTTGGCTGATTATCTTTGGATGTGCTATTTTGATAAGTATTTTTCAATGTTATCCCATAATCGCCAAAACATCAAATGTCATATCTATAATACTTTGTTCCATTATCTTTATTTATGCAATAGGAGGTTGCATACTTTCCGGGATTTTTTCAGTCGGTGAAACAAAAAATCTTGAAACAGTTTCCGCAAAGATACATGGTTATGGTTCGGTTATCGGTTTCTTACTTTTAACGCTTGCCCCCTTAATCATTGGACTGTACTTTTTCAAAATATCCAAGGGCCTTTTAGGGGGATTATCCCTGATTTGCTTTATTCTGGCAATATCCTTTTTTGCACTATTTATAATGGCTGATAAACCAAACTATAAAGAAACTATTATCGCATTTGAGGGATTATGGCAGAGATTAAGTTTGCTATTTATGTATTGCCCCATAGCAATTCTTTCTCTAAACATTACACTCAAATCTTAGGAGAATAATGAAAGAAGAATGGATTATATGTCCTATCTGCGGTAGTAAAACCCGTAATAGGATAAGAAGTGATACTGAACTAAGGAACTTTCCTCTATTTTGCCCAAAATGCAAGAAGGAAAGTCTAATCAATGCAATACAACTTAAAATTTTCGTTATCACAGAGCCAGACGCAAAGACGCAGAGCCGATAACCCTTTTACTGATGTGGTTTATTGGCTCTGCTCTTTTTATATTATGACCCTTACCCGCCCAACGGGATAATAAAAAAACCGTTGTTTCGGGGCTGGATATTCGTGCGCCAAAACAAAATACAGTAGCCCTACGGCGGTTTTGAAATAACAATTTCAAGCCGCCGTTTTCTGTTTGAAAAATGAGAATACGGAGGGTGTGTTAAAGTCGCCCTTTTTTAAGGATACGGCGGTGTCCAGGAGGTATCGCCGTGTCCATTTTTGCTTTTTTTCACAGCACCCATGACCTGCACCAGCTAAAAAAAGCGTAGTTCCCCCTCCGGGACAGTCTGGTTATGAATGTGAAATCAGGCAGTACACAAATGAATATGTAACTTCATGCGTTCGTGTGGCTTCATGCCGCCCGGGCGCTTTTTTGTACTTCGAGACAAAGTGTCCCGAGGTGCGGGGCGGCTCCCCAGGGTGCCGCTCCCCGCCGAACCCCGTTTCGGTCACTCATCCACCCAACACCGAAACGGAGGTTTATTTATGACTACAATTAATCTGAAGGATTTTTATTATTGGTACACACAGGATCAGTTTATCGAGGTTTCTGACGAGGTAGCCGAAGTGTTTGTGTCCGATGCCCGGCACGAAATGGCCTACCAGCGGCGGCTCTCCCGGCATAAGGCGCAGTATTCTCTGGACTGCGATGACGGGATCGAATATTCCGCCTGCCTGCATGAGCCAACGCCCCAGGAGCTGCTGGAGCGCATGGAGCTGTTCATCCGTCTATGGAACGCCCTCAACTCTTTGCCGGAGATCCAGGGCCGCAGGATTGATGCCCACATCATTCTTGGAAAGAGCATCAAGGAAATTGCCGAGGCCGAGGGCGTACATGAGGAGTCTGTCCGCCAGTCGATCAAGCGTGGCCTTGAGCGTATGAAAAAAACTTTTTGATTTTTTCATTTTCCCCACTTGGAAATGATGAAAAAATGTCTCGGTTTATGAAAGGAGATATTCTTCTTTTCGCAGATAAACAGCGGCGGCCCCGGGCATAGTCCGGGGAGCCGGGCGGCGGGTGCGCTGTGACTTTTTCTTTGGAAGAACGAGCGAACAACACCAACGCCGCAACTGGGCCGGGCCAACCCACGGCCACGATCCGGCATAGGACAGGCTGGCCGCCTGACCCTCCGGGCCGCCCTCTTATCTGCGAGGGAACGCCGCTCTGAGCATGGTTGTCTTTGGACAGGGCAAGAAAATGGGAGCGGCGTTCTCTATTTTATACTTACATGGAGTGAGGCAAGAGGGTAGCATCGTTTGGGTGCTGCCCTCTTGCGTTTCCCCACGATATGCGGGGGCGTATCCTATTTTTGATAAGGAGGTTTTACCGTGAGATTAACGGCAAAGGAACTGGAACAAATGAAAAGCGTTGACATCGGCGCAGTGGCTCCCGAGTCCCTGCCGGATGTGAGCGGTATGGCCTTTGACACCTCTCTCCCCCGAGAGGAGCGGATCGCTCTATTTTTGCAGGCGGTAGAAAATCCATACTGTTTTTGCATCGGCGGGATCGGTGTGAAAATTGAATTTGCGGAAAGCGGGCCGTCCTTACAGGACACATTGACGGACTTCCTGCTCCGGCAAAAAAGCGGGCTGTAACTTCGGTTATGGCCCGTTTCTACTTCGAGACAAAGTGTCCCGAGGCGGAGGCATCCTTGTTGTCCCGCCCGGGCAGAGGTATAATATAGATGTAATGTGATAGGGAAGGAGGAACAATGGCACGAACAAAAAACAGAGGATTGCAACAGAGTTTCTCTCCCTCTTATACCGTCCGCCGCTGGCGGCTGGGCGAATATATCCGGCTTTCCAAAGAGGACTTGAAAAAGGGAAAGGACGACAGCAACAGCGTCATCAACCAGCGTGATCTGCTCAATGACTTTTACCAGAAGCATATCGGAGAATTTGAAAGTGTTTCCGAATATGTAGACGATGGACACACAGGAACGGATGCCAACCGGGAGAATTTCCAGCGGCTCCTTTCCGATGTAATGAGCGGGAAAATAAACTGCGTGGTAGTAAAAGACCTTTCCCGTTTTGCAAGAAATTACAGCGATGCGGGAAGTCTGATTGATAACCTGTTTGTTCAGATGGGTGTCCGTTTTATCAGTCTTGCTGAAAATGTGGACAGCTATCTCAACCCGGACAGCGTTTCCAGTATTATCGTCCCGATTACAAATGTGATGAACGATCAATACTGCTACCAGACCTCAAAGAAAATTCGCCAGGTATTTGACTACAAGCGGCGCAACGGTCAGTACATCGGCGCATTTGCTCCTTATGGATATGTGAAGCACCCAAAGGACAAGCACCGGTTGATCATCGATCCCGATGCCGCTGAAATCGTCAAACTTATTTTCTCTTTGTTCCTAAAAGGGACATCGAAACGGGCCATCGCTTTGTATCTGAATGAACACGGCGTACCCAGCCCCTCGGCTTATAAACTGCAAAAGGGCATACCCGTTTCAACAAGAGGATATGACGATCCTATGTGGGGAGCCCGCATGATCCACTCCATTCTGACGAACCCCACCTATACCGGGGATTTGGCACAGGGCCGCAGTCGGGTAAAAAGCTATAAGGTACACGAGGTTGAAAGCGTTCCCCGTGAAGAATGGGTGGAAGTAGCTGGTACGCATGAGGCAATCATTGATTATGAAACCTTTGATAAGGTACAGGCCCTTTTACAGCGGGATACCCGTACTTCTCCAAAAGGCCGGGAAGTCCACCTGTTCAGCGGTTTTCTGAAATGTGCTGACTGTGGACGGGCAATTACCCGGAGCGTAGGCAACAACAATAATGTGTACTATGCCTGCTCCACCTACAAGAACCGCTCCCGGACAGCCTGCACAATGCACTCAATCAAGCATAACCGTCTGGAGGCCGCTGTCCTCTTTGCCGTACAACAGCAAGTCCATCTGGCTGTTTCATACTCGGAAATGATTGCCCGCATTAACACCGCTCCGGTCAAAAAGAGCCAGTCCATCCGTTTGGAAGAACTGATTGCTGCGAAAGAGCGGGAACTGGCAAAAATCAGCCGCTACAAGCAGTCCCTTTATCAAGACTGGAAAGACGGGGAAATTACCCAGCAGGACTACCGGGATATGAAAGCCGATTATGAACGACAGACCATCGCTCTTACGGATGTACTGGCCCGGCTGAACGCTGAACGGGCGGAACTGGCAAACGGTGTAAAGAGTGAACATCCTGCACTGGTGGCCTTTACAAAACATCAAAATATCGACCAGCTTTCCCGAGAACTTCTCGTTGAGCTGATCGATCATATCAAGGTTTATGAGAATGGAAACATTAGTGTGAGATTTAAGTTTGCGGATGAATTTAGACGCATCGCAGAATACATTGAAATCAACACCACAAAACCCGCAGTAGCGGGCTAACCCCCGCTACATACCACTTTGACAGTGTGTTTTCCTAATAGGAGCTAATCATAGTCTTTTTGCCCCTAACTCAACAATATCATCAATCACTTCTTCGATTATTTTTATCTCTAATTTCGATTTAGAATTATAAAATGAGTTCGAAGAACAATGCACGCAGTTATTTAAACATTTTTGTATAATCTCCAAAGATACATCATTTAGCATTCCGTTTTGCCTCCCATTCATCATATTTCCTTGCTTTTTTGATTAATGTGATATATGTCTCGTATTTTAAAATTGCCACATATGGTTCGCTATTACGTATAACACACGCTGGCGAATCATTTTCTACAACATACTTAAAAACTTTCGCTGATTGCCCTCTATTAAACATCTGGGCTTTATACGTTTTATTTTCATTTGTTTCCAAACAATCACCACCATATTCTTTAGTAATAATTTTATTATACCATATTGTAATTATTATTCAATGTATAATTTACGCTTAAATTTTAAGTATAAAAGTAATTACATTAGTATTTGTTAACTCTTTTTTTTATGATATAATAATTAAAAAAGAAGGACTTTACATATGAATAAATATTCTTGGATTTACAGAAACGATTCTGATAATTTATACCGATACGCTCTTGGTTTTTGTTCTAAATCGCCACTACTATGTGTAGGGGTAAATCCTAGCACTGCTACTCCTGAAAAGTTAGATCCCACAATAAATTCAGTTGCTCGTATTGCCAAAAGTAATGGATACGATGGGTGGATTATGATAAATCTTTATCCGCAACGTTCCACCAATCCAAATGAAATGGATTCAACTCCTAATAAATCCATTTGTCAACAAAACCTTTCAGAAATAAAGTATATTCTTAACAAATATAATATTTCTGAGATATGGGCTGCTTGGGGCACTTTAATCACTAAACGCGATTTTCTTAAAGAATGTCTGAAAGATATATATTCAATTGCACCATCTTGCACTTGGATTACCTTTGGTTCTCGTACAAAAGCTGGTCATCCACATCATCCACTATATTTAAATTCGCATGCTGCAAAATCTTCTTTTGATATCATAGGCTATATAAATGACTTAATCGAGTAAGCGCGAACGATTGGCTCTTTTTATCTTACAACATCACCTGTATTTCAGCCCTTTCAAGGTTTACGTGCAAGGCTGATAGTTTGTGGATAATCATAAAAGCCCTAATTTATCATTTTTTCTTTGTTTAAACCATCTGACTCTTTTCCCAGTTCACTTTTAGTTTCACTATCTTCAACAGCTATTTCATACTAGTGTCCAAATAATCATTTTGGGGTGTGTCTTCTCTTTAACAACAAAACAGAATACATATGTACTCTCGTCTTTTTCCGCTAAGTCTTTCATAACTAGTATTAGTTCACTCCTAATCATTGGCTATCTTCCTTGAAAGTAGTTGACACGCTTTATAAGATAGCTGATCTTTAGACGAAGGGCAATTTCCGTCTGGCGCTCCAGATCCGTCTACTATACTGCAATGGTTTGACTACAGGCAGGATAACAAGCAAATATGGACGATGATATCAGATATAAGGGGAAACTTGCAAACAATGCAAACAAAAACCGATCTATTTCAAGCAAACCAAAATCCAACGCAGAATTTTCAAAAACAGATGTTATCCGAGGGCACGAACGCATTGGAAACACCGCCTAGTTGCGCATGATACGTCTGTGTAAAATATAAGCAATAGGATCTTTCTCTGTACTGAAACAAAAACATTATCTTTTTAAGTCAGAGCATGGGGTATTCTAGCTATGACAGCGGAATGTCTCTTATGTTCCATGGCATCAAACCTAAAAAGAATGGTTAAGACTATCTTTCTGCTCGTATTCAAGTTAAAAATCTAATCTGAGAAAACTACTTTTGAACCCGGATTTGTTTTTGTCAACAGGTTCTTTCTTGGACGCAAGCAAAAACGCAGAAACATGCACCGTTAGAAACATATCTAATAAAACAAAGGGAAGGTCTGTCCCAAATTTTGTGTAAACACTGCCGGGCAGTGCAAAATAGAGCCAAAATAATTTAAGGCGGGAGCGGCGCCAGCTGCTGATGCCTTGTCTACAAAATAACAG